>JBGPHO010000020.1:0-17213 GCA_041484425.1 Gemmatimonadaceae bacterium | reverse complement strand
CGGTTGGGTACTGCAAATAACCAGTTGCTTGCTGTACCTATAAGACGAAAACGGACTGTCTCTGTAACGGGTTTTCACCCTTTTTTCAGAGGCAAATCCATTCTTTTTGTGTGCGCGATTTGCGCGATCTTTTTGTGTTCTGCAAACGGCTTGAGCCCGCCTACAGCCCCTCAATGTACCACGATTGCTTCGCCAATCGAGGTGAAACGATTTCGACATCCGGACCAGTCAGAGATTGCGTCGGCGTTTGTTCGGGTGAAGCGCCTAAACCACTGTGGCCCCTTACGGTTGGGCCACCGACCCCCCTTCGCCTCAGCTGATATGGAATCACCCTTCCTTGTCTTCGTACTGATCCTTGAGGTTGGCGACGACGTTGGGGTCCGCGAGCGTCGTCACGTCGCCCAGCGCGCGTCCCTCAGCGATGTCGCGCAACAGTCGCCGCATGATTTTTCCTGAGCGTGTTTTTGGAAGATCCGCGGAGAACAAAATGTCGTCCGGACGCGCGAGCGCGCCGATTTTTTTCGCGACAAATTCCTTCAGCTCGTCGCGCAGCGCCGCGCTCTGCTTGCTCTTGTCGCGAAGCGTGACGAACGCCGCGATTGCCTGGCCCTTGAGCTCGTGCGACTTGCCGACAACCGCTGCTTCGGCAACCGCCGGATGCTCGACGAGAGCGGACTCCACCTCCATGGTGCCGATGCGATGCCCCGCGACGTTCAGCACATCGTCCACTCTGCCCAGGATCCAGAAATAGCCATCGATGTCGCGCTTCGCACCGTCGCCAGGGAAATACAGATCGGGACGACCCGGCCACTTCGAGAAGTAGGTCTCGACGTAGCGGTCGTCGTCGCCCCAGATGGTGCGCAGCATCGACGGAAAAGGCCTGGTGAGTGCGAGCAGTCCGCCGCCGACGTCAATGCGCTTGGCGGTGGAGTCCAGAAGGTCCGCGGTGTAACCGGGGAGCGCCTTCGTCGCGCTTCCTGGTTTCGTGGGTGTGATTCCGGGCAGCGGCGAGATCACGATCGCTCCCGTCTCCGTCTGCCACCACGTGTCCACGATCGGACAGCGATTGCCGCCGATGTGCTCGCGGTACCACATCCACGCTTCCGGATTGATCGGCTCGCCGACCGAGCCGAGAAGGCGAAGGCGCGACAGATCGTGCTTTGCGGGAAATTCGTCGCCCCACTTCATGAACGCGCGAATCGCCGTAGGCGCCGTGTAGAGAACCGTAACGCCGTGTCGCTCGCAGATGTCCCAGAATCGATCCTTCTCGGGCCAGTCTGGCGCGCCTTCGTACATCACGCACGTCGCGCCGTTGGCGAGCGGGCCGTAGACGAGATACGAGTGCCCCGTCACCCAGCCGATGTCGGCCGTGCACCAGAAGACATCCTCGTCCTTGAGATCGAAGACCATTCTCGTCGTGGCTGCGACTCCGGTGAGATAGCCGCCGGTCGTGTGCACGATGCCTTTTGGCTTGCCGGTGGTCCCCGATGTGTAGAGGATGAACAAAACATCCTCCGCGTCCATCGTCTCCGGCTCACAGCCGATGGGCGCGTCCTGCATCAAGCGGTGCCACCAGTGGTCCCGGCCTTCCCGCATTTCCGCGAATGCTTCGTCTCCCGAGCTGCCGGGGCGACGCTGCACCACCACCACGTGCTCGATCGACGGAGTCGTCTCCAACGCCTTGTCGGAATTGCGCTTCAACGGAATTACCTGGCCGCGGCGATAACCGGCGTCGGCAGTGATGAGCACCTTCACCTTGGAATCGTTGATCCGGTCACTCAGCGATTCAGGGGAGAACCCGCCGAATACGACCGAGTGGATGGCGCCGATGCGCGCGCAGGCGAGCATCGAGATCGCGGCCTCAGGCACGAGCGGCAGGTATATCGCCACGCGGTCCCCTTTGCGAACCCCCAGCTTTTTGAGGACGTTGGCGAACTTCGATACCTCGCGGTAAAGATCCCAATACGTGAGCGTCCGCCTGTCACCAGGCTCTCCTTCCCAGATGAGCGCCGCCTTGTTTCTTCGAGCTCCCCGGACATGGCGGTCCACGCAGTTTGCGGAGATGTTGAGCTTTCCTCCGGTGAACCATTTCGCGTGGGGCGGCTTCCACTCGAGAACCGTCTTCCACGGCTTGATCCATTCCAGCGTTCGAGCCTGGTCCGCCCAGAACTTCTCGGGATCACCTTCGGCTTCGGCGTAGATGTCGGGCGAAGGGACATTGGCCGCGAGCCTGAACTCGGGCGGAGGCTCGAACTTCCGCGTTTCCGTTAGAAGGACGTCGATGTCAGTCATGGTCGCGAGGTAGTGTGGCCGCCGAATTGGCGGAGTCGCAAGGATATAGCGTTTTGCGCCCCTCTCGCCAGAGTGGCAAGTTAGGCGAGTGTCCTCCGCGATCGTTACCGGCGCATCAGCGGCCCCGCTCGTCGAGGTCAGGGGGCTCGTGCGCGAATTCGGATCCACGCGAGCCGTAGCCGGAGTCACGTTTACGCTCGCGCCCGGCGAATGCCTGGCGCTCTTCGGTCCAAACGGGGCGGGGAAGACGACGCTTCTTCGCGTGCTCGCGGGGCTCCTAAAGCCGACGTCGGGGAGCGCGCGCGTGTCCGGTATCCAGCTTCCCGGCGGGCCATTGGCCCGCTCGCGGATCGGGCTTATCTCGCACCACACCATGCTCTACGAAGCGCTTTCGCCGCGCGAGAACGTCTCGTTCTCCGCCCAGCTGTACGGCATCCGCGATTCGCGCGGACGGGTCGAGGATTCGCTGCGACGCATGTCGATGCTGGATCGGGCGGATACTCCGATCCGCTCGCTCAGCCGAGGCATGCAGCAACGGGTTTCGATCGCGCGGGCGATGGTGCATTCGCCGCAAGTCGTTCTGGCCGACGAGCCATACAGTGGCCTCGACGAAAGCGGTGCTCGCGCCCTCACCGCGCTCCTCCAGGAGCTGCGCTCGGCCGGTACCGCGATCATCGTAGTGACGCACAATCTCGCCGAAGGACTCTCGCTGGCGACCCACGCAGCGGTGATGCAGGGCGGGAAGTTCGTGCGCTACGATTCCGTCGACCGTATCGACGCCCGCTCCTACACAGCCACTTACCGCGAGGCACTGGCGTCGAGTGGCTGACATTCTCGCCGCGGCGTGGCTCATCGCCCGCAAGGATCTCTCGATCGAGTTCCGAACGCGCTCGGCGTTCTTCTCGGCCGTTGTGTTCGCGCTGCTCGGGCTTGTGATTTTTTATTACGCGTGGGATCCAACGGCTGTCACAGCCACGGACCTCGCGCCCGGAGTCTTGTGGATCATCTTCACCTTTTCCGGACTGCTCGGCCTGCATCGCTCGTTCGGCGTCGAGATGGCGGATCACGCCATCGATGGGCTGCTCGCGTCGCCGGTGAGCAGGGAGGCGATTTTCCTCGGGAAAGCAATTGCGAATCTCGTTTTCGTCGCCGCGGTGCAGGCGATCGCAATCCCCGCGCTGGCGCTCTTCTACAATCTCCGCTTGGGCGACGTGGCCGGTCCGCTCATCGCGATCGCCATTCTCGCGGCCATTGGTCTGGTCGCCGTCGGAACCTTGTTCAGCGCGATGGCCGTGAACACGCGTCTGGCAGAGCTGCTGCTGCCGATGCTGGCTCTCCCCTTTTTCGTGCCGATCGTAATCGCAGCGGCGCAGGCGACGTCGAAATTATTGAGCGGGCGTCCGGTCGTGGAAGCGGGGGCGTGGCTCAAGCTCCTCCTGGCATTCGACATTGTCTTCGTGGCGGCATGCACTCTCGCCTATCCCTTTACCGTCGAGGACTAGGAACAACTACAACTACAACTGCAACAGAACGGGCGGGAGGCGTCAGAAGCGTAGTTGGTAGTTCTTCAGCTCAGTACGCCCTGACTTCACTAACTGACGCCTCCCGCCCGTTCAGTTGCAGTTTCCCCACTAAGCCCGGCGTGCGAATGAAAGCTTGAGTTGCATTTGCCCGCGGGCGGAGGGCTGCGAGGTCGCTTAAATTGATGGGTCGGTGGCATATCGTCGCCGACCCATCAGCCGCTTAATGCACCTCGTATCGACATGAAGATCTCCCGGCTATCAACCTTCGCCAGCCCATGAAGATCTCCCGGCTATCAACCGTCGCCAGCGCATGAAGATCTCCTGGCTTCCCACCCTCGCCGGCGCGGCGGTGCTGGTCACAGTCATTCGGGCGGTGTTCTTCACCCCGCTCGAGGCGAGGCAGGGAGCGGCGCAGAAGATTTTCTATATCCACGTTCCGGCGGCATGGATCGCGTTCCTCGCATTCTTTCTCGTGGCCGTCGCGAGCGGTGTCTATCTGTGGCTCCGCGACCCGCGCCTCGATCGCTTCGCAGAAAGCTCCGCTGAAGTCGGAGTGGTTTTCACCACCGTGGTACTGGTCACGGGTCCGCTCTGGGCGAAACCGATCTGGGGGACTTTCTGGGCGTGGTGGGACGTGCGCCTCGTCTCGACGCTCTTTCTCTGGTTCATCTACGTCTCGTACATCGTACTCCGCGGCGCAATCGAGTCGCCGGAGCTTCGTGCCCGGTATTCGGCGGTTCTCGGCATCCTTGGAGCGTTTTTGATTCCATTCATCCACCTCAGCGTGTACCTCTTTGCCACGATGCACCCCATGCCGATCGTGGGAAAGCCGAGCGCGCCGTCACTTCCCAATGAAATGCTGATGACGCTGATGCTTTCGTTGGCGTCGTTCACGCTTCTGTATTTTGCATTCGTCCGCGCGCGCTATGACTATGCCGTCGAGCGGGATGCGGCCGCCGCAAGGATGGCACACGATGCCTGAGACATCAGCGTACTTTCACGCTGCCTACACGATCGCGCTCGGCATCTACGCAGCTTACGCGCTGAGCCTCTACCTGCGGCGCAAGCGCGTGCGGGCGAAATGATGGAGACCACTCTGTTCGCATCGCGCTCGATCCCGACGGAGATCTCGGATCCCGTGAACGCGCGCATCCTTGCGGTATCGGAGGATCGAATCGCCGGTTTCGTCGAGGAGCCGTTCGCCGCGATCGGAGCGGCGACCGACCTCTCGGAGAACGTGGTCATCGAGCGGCTGCGCGCAATGGTGTCCGTCGGCGTCGTCAGGCGCATCAGGCAGACGCTGATGGCGACGAATCTTGCGCCCGGCGCGCTCGTCGCGTGGCGCGTCGCCGCGGACAATCTCGACTCCGCCTTCAGCTTCATGGTGAAGGAAGATCCATTTTCGGGTCACGTGGTGATTCGCTCGACCGACGGTGAAACTCCGGGCTCGGTCTACAGGTTGTGGACGACGCTCAAGGTGCCGCAGGGATTCTCGATGCGGCGGCACTGCGAGTTCCTGGCGGCGAAAGTGGGTGCGGAGGCTTTCAGGATCATGCCCGCGAAGCGCCTGTTCGCGCTGGGGGTCGGACACGTGCGTCGTCGCGGCATGGAGCCGGGCTCGAGAAGTGATGAGCCGGGGCGCGTCCTCGATACCAACATCGTGGAGCTTTCGCCGCTCGAGTGGCGCGTACTCACCGCGCTCAAGCGCGAATTCACAGTCGAGGAGATCGGGCCAAATCCATGGCACGCCAGAGCGTCAGAGGCCGGAGTGTCGCGCGACGACTTCGTTCGCATCGCCGGGTCACTGAGCGCACGCGAAGTGATCGGAAGATTCTCGACCTTTCTCGAGCACGTGAAGCCATCGGCGGGCGGAGAGCGTGTGACGCGGTACAACGCGCTTTTCCATTGGAGAGTTCCGGAAAGCAGAGAGATCGAAGCTGGTAAGGAGATCGGCCGCCATCACATACTCACGCACGCCTACTGGCGCGAGGGCGGGCCCGAGTTCGCCAACGTGAATGTCATGGCGGTGGCGCACGGCACCGACAAGCAGCTCGTCCTGGAGCACAAGTCGGCGATCGATGGGCATCTCGAGGAAGCCGGTATTCCAATCTCGTACACGAACGTGTTCTGGGGCGGACGAAGCGAGATCAAGCCGTCAGAGATCTCTCCCGTTGAGTACGAGGCGTGGGCAAAGCGCGTCGGGTTGTGACAAGAGGCGAGAACGGGGCAGAGGTGGCAGAAGGGAAAGTCTTTCTCGTGGGTGCCGGTCCTGGTGATCCTGGTCTCATCACGGTGAGAGGGAAACAGCTCATCGACTCGGCTGATGCCGTCGTGTACGACGCGCTCGCCAATTCCGCGCTTCTACCTCCGGGCGCGCGGACGACCGGAAGGCCGGAGCTCTACTACGTCGGGAAGCGCGCCGGGGCGAAGGATTCGGTGACCCAGGAGGAGATCAACGCGCTCCTCGTGAAGCTCGCGCGCGAGGGAAAGCGCGTCGTGCGCCTCAAGGGCGGGGATCCGTTCGTGTTCGGCCGCGGCAGCGAAGAAGCGCAAGCGATGAACGACGCTTCAGTTCCGTTCGAAGTCGTCCCGGGAATAACGGCTGGAATAGCCGCGCCTGCCTACGCCGGAATCCCGGTCACGCACCGCACGCTCGCGACATCGGTGACCTTCGTGACAGGGAGCGAAGATCCCACTAAGCCGAGCACTCAGACCAACTGGACGGCTCTCGCGAAAGCGGGCGGGACGATCGTTTTGTACATGGGCGCGAAGACCCTCCCGAGCATCGCCGATACGCTGATCGCGGGGGGTATGCCGTCCGACATCCCCGCCGCCGCGATTCAGTGGGGCACCCATCCCAAGCAACGCACGGTCGTGGCGACGCTCGAGACGCTCGCGGCAAAAGCAGCGGAGCAGGACATCACGGCGCCGGTGATTACGGTAATCGGGTGGTCAGTTGTGCTGCGCGACGAGCTGAACTGGTTCGAGCGGCGGCCCTTGTTCGGAAAGCGGATCGTGGTGACGCGCGCAACGCAGCAGGCTCCCGCACTGAGCGAGAAGCTCAGCGAGCTGGGCGCCGATGTGATCGAGATGCCGGCGACGCAGATCGCGCGCCTTGAGCTCGCTCCCCTGCGCGCGGCGATCAGCCGGTTGTCGCTCTACGACTGGCTGATCTTCACCAGCCAGAATGCGATCTCGATCTTCTGGGAGCAGCTGCTCGGGGAGGGCAGGGATGCGCGCGCGCTCGCCGGCCTCAGGGTTGCCGCCGTCGGTCCGGCGACGGCGGGCGCTCTGCTCGAACACGGCATAACCGTCGACGTGATCCCGACTCGCTTCGTCGCCGAGGGATTGCTGGAGATGATGCGCGCGCGCGATGACGTTGCTGGGAACAAGGTGCTCTACGTAACCGCTGAAGGCGCGCGTGACGTGTTACCGAAAGGCCTGCGGGAAATCGGCGCCGAAGTGACGGTGATAGAGGCGTACCGTTCGATCGTGGACGGCGAGGGCGCGGAAAAGCTGGCGCGAGCCATCGAAGCCGGAAAGGTGGATCTCGTCACCTTCACTTCGGCTTCTGCTGTGAGGGGATACATCGACGCCGTCGGGGAAGAGCTGGCGTTGCGCGTCCCGGCCGCGTCCATCGGAGCGCGGACATCCGAGGCGTTGCGTGAAGCGGGAATCGAGGTAAAGGTGGAAGCAAAGGAATCAACGCTCGACAGTCTCGCGTCATCGGTCTTCAGTGCCTTCTAAGCGGGAAATAGATCCTGCCGTCGTAAGAATCGGCACGCGGGCGTCAGAGCTCGCGCTGCGGCAGGCGCGGCTCGTCGAGAGCGCGCTGCTCGAGCGCGGGATCGCGTCGGAGATCATCACGTTCAAGACCACCGGCGACAAGAAACTCGACCAGCCGCTCACCGAGATCGGCGGGAAGGGTCTCTTTACACGCGAGCTCGAGGTGGCGCTCGCGAAGAACAAGATTGATTGTGCGGTGCACTCCCTGAAAGATCTGCCGACTGATTCCGTTGACGGTCTGGAGATCGTCGCGCAACTCGAGCGGGAAGACCCGCGCGACGTGCTCGTCGTCAATCGACAGACGGGCGCCGAGAATCTGGACGATCTGCCGGCCGGCTCTCGCGTTGGGACATCCAGCCTTCGCCGCCGCTCTCAGCTGCTCGCGCGCCGGCCAGATCTGGAGGTCGCCGAGCTGCGTGGCAATGTTCCGACTCGGCTCGGCAAGGTCGAGAGCGGTACGGTCCACGCCGCAATTCTTGCCGCCGCCGGATTGATTCGCCTCGAGGCACAACGGCGCATCACCGCGTTTCTCGAGCCGCCCGACTGGCTGCCTGCCGCAGGGCAGGGGGCGATCGCAATCCAGACGCGGCTCGAAGACACCCGGATGAGAAACCTTTTGCACCCGCTCAATCACGATGCGACGTCTACCGCAACGCGCGCCGAGCGCGCTTTTCTGGCGGCCCTGGATGGCGGCTGCCAGGTCCCGATTGGCGCCCTGGTGAGCGACGCCGGTGGCGTGCCTACACTATATGGTATGCTCGCGGACCTCAGCGGCAGGCACATCGTGCGTGGTTCCCGCGTGCTCGATCTGAGCTCGCCGGAGTCAACCGGCGAGGCGCTCGCTGCCGAAATCCGATCGCGCGGTGGTAGCAGCCTCCTCGTAGAGCTTCGACAACTATCCAAACTTCCCGCTCCGCAACCGGAGTAAGAGTGTCCAGCTTTCCGCACTATCGTCCTCGCCGCCTGCGCCGGACCGCCGCCCTTCGAAACCTCGTGCGCGAGACCCACCTCGCCCCGTCACAGCTCGTCCTGCCCGTCTTCGTGCGCGACGGGAAGAAACTCCGCCGGCCGGTAGGATCGATGCCGGGCGTGAATCAGACATCGGTCGACGAGATGCTTCGTGACGCGGAAGCGGCGGCGAAGGCAAAAGTCGGCGGCATCATTCTCTTCGGCGTGCCCGAGACGAAAGACGCCACGGGCTCGGCCGCATGGGATGAGAAGGGCGCGGTGCAGATGGGAGTTCGCGCGCTCAAGCAGGAGATTCCCGAGCTGGTCGTCATCACGGACGTCTGCATGTGCGAGTACACAGACCATGGCCACTGCGGAGTTCTGAAGAACGGCGATGTCGACAACGACGCGACGCTCGAGCTATTGTCTCGCGCCGCGCTCTCGCACGCGCGCGCGGGGGCGGACATCGTCGCGCCGAGCGACATGATGGATGGCCGAGTCCAGGCTATTCGCTCCTCGCTCGACACTGGGGGGCTTATCGACGTCTCCATCCTCAGCTATGCGGCGAAGTACGCGTCGGCCTACTACGGTCCATTTCGCGAAGCCGCCGAATCGGCGCCGAGGACCGGGGACCGCCGCGGCTACCAGATGGATCCTGCCAACGCACAGGAAGCCATGCGCGAAGTCCTCGCCGACATCGAGGAAGGCGCCGACGCGGTGATGGTGAAGCCCGCCGGCCCGTACCTCGACATCGTCTCGCGGGTAAAGGCCGAGACGGGCTATCCGGTCGCCGCCTACCAGGTGAGCGGCGAATACGCGATGATCTGCGCCGCCGCCGAGCGCGGCTGGATAGAAAGGGAGCGCGTGATGATGGAGTCGTTGCTCGGCATCCGCCGCGCCGGCGCGGATTTCATCGTCACCTATTTCGCCACCGAAGCCGCCGGCAAGCTGTGACTCCAGCGTGAAACTTGACGGAATCGGAGAGCGTACTATAATTAGACGATTGGCTAATTAACTAACTAACCATGAATGACGTTTTTCGCGCCCTGTCCGATCCCACTCGACGGGAAATCCTCGAGCTGCTCCGCTCGGGACCCCGCACATCCGGGGAGATCGCCGAAAAGTTCAGCACGAGCTGGGCGACCATCTCGCGCCACCTGAGCGTGCTCAAGGACGCGGAGCTGATACTGGCAGAGCGGAACGGACAGCACGTCGTGTACGAGCTGAACACCACGGTGTTTCAGGACGTCGTCGAACATCTCATCAAGTGGCTTCGCCCCCGGAGATCAAATGCGTAAATGGATCCCATTGCTCATCGTCGTCGCTGCGTTCGCTGCTTCGGCGATCGTCTATCCACGCCTTCCGGAGATGATCCCAACGCACTGGGGTGGCATGGACGCACAGCCGGATGACTGGAGCAGCCGTGCTTTTGGTGCATTCATAACTCCTGTGATTCTGCTCGCCATGTGGGGGTTCGTACGCGTGCTGCCCGCAATCGACCCGCGAGGTGCCAACTACGCCAAGTTCGGCGGCGCATTCGAAGCCATGATCGACTCGGTGATGTTGTTCCTGCTCGGCATGCACATTCTCATCCTCCGCGCGGGTCTGGGTTATCCCGTTCCGATGCAGCGTGTGATCCCGTTCGGGGTGGGGATACTCCTGATCGTGATCGGGAATCTGCTCCCCCGAGCGCGGCCGAACTGGTTTGTGGGGATCCGGACGCCGTGGACACTCTCCAGTGACCGTGTCTGGGAGAAAACGCACCGCTTTGGCGGACGAGTGTTCGTTGCAGGCGGGCTCCTCATCACAATCGCGGCGCTGGTGTGGGTCCAGTGGGTCCACCTGGTCCTGATTGCGGTAGTGCTTATCGCCACATCGTCAGTGCTCATCTATTCCTATCTCGAGTGGAAAAGGGAGCAGTCGCCGGCGAGCCCCGTCAGCTAGAACGGTCTGTCACGCAGAGCTTGCGCCGGCGACATCGAACTCATTCTCGTCAGATTTGGCGCGCGACGACCGAACTCATTCTCATCAGCTTTTGCGCGCGCGACGATCGAACTCATTCTCATAGGACCATGAAATCGCTCAGCTCCTTTTCACTCCCATCATTGGCCTTACTGCTGCTCGGGTGGATCCTGGTGACGCCGGCCGGGGGTCAGACCGCGGGCGCAGTCGGTGCTCCGCCTCGGGCAGCGACGGCGGCGGCGATCGACACCGTTCCCCCGAAGACCGTAATCGAGGCCCCGTTCACGATTCAGAGTGGGACGCTGAGTCTGCCGGGCACGCTCACGCTCCCCGTAAAACACAGCCGCAAGATTCCAGTCGCGCTGATCGTGGCCGGCTCCGGACCCACGGACCGGAATGGCAATTCCGCCGGCGTGTTGAAGGCGCAGAACAACTCCAATCTCTACGCCATCCTCGCGTGGCAGCTGGCCAACGCGGGCATCGCGTCCGTGCGCTACGACAAGCGGGTGATCGGCGACAATCTCCAGAAAGTCGATTTGCCATCGACCTCGATCGACGATTTCATCGCCGACGCTATCGCGGGCGCGAGGACACTCGTCGCCGACCGGAGATTCTCGAAAGTGATACTGATCGGACACAGCGAGGGCGCCGAGCTCGTGCTTCAGGCGGTGAATCGCGGCGCGCCCGCGGCTGGAATTGTGATGATGGCTGGAGCGGGCAGGCCGATCATGCCGGTGCTGCGGGAGCAGATTTCCAAACAGCTTCCGCCCGCGGAAATCGTGAAATGGGATTCGGCATCAGCCCGGTATCTGCGCGGCGAGGATCCGGGAGATGTGCACCCAGGCCTCAGATCGCTGCTCCAGCCGACGAACCGCAAGTTCATGCAAAGCTGGGTGAAGTACGATCCGGCCGCGGAGATCGCGAGAGTCAAAGTTCCCGTGCTGATCGTGCAAGGTGGACGGGACATCCAGATCAGCGAGGCCGACGCGCGCGCTCTCAAAGCGGCGCAGCCCGCCGCGAAGCTGGTGCTGATTCCAGCCGCCAACCACGTTTTCAGGGCGGCCGCGAGCGATGACCGCATGGCGCAGATGAAGCTTTACGCTGATCCGACCATTCCCGTCGTTGACGACCTGACGCCCGCGATTGTTGATTGGGTGAAGAAACTGAGATAGTCGTTTCGAAGTTGGTTCTTTTTCCTCCCGTCCGGCTCTTCTCTCAGTTGGCTTTTCCTCCTCGAACAGCCTCTGGCCGGAGGTGGGCGGCGCAGCCCCCGCCGCGCGGTTAATTTGTACCCTCCCCCACGAACTACCTGAAAATGCGCTATAGGCCGTTCCCCGGGACCGACATCAAGGCGAGCGAGGTCGGCTTCGGCACCTGGACCCTCTCCACCGGCTGGTGGGGCGAGAAGACCGATGACGAAGCGGTGGAGCTGCTGCGCGCGGCTCACTCGGATTTCGGCATCAACTTCTTCGACACCGCCGACACCTACGGCAATGGTCGCGGCGAGAGGCAGCTGGCGGTGGCGTTCCGCGGAAAGCGGGACGACGTGTTGTACTCGACGAAGATCGGATACGACATCTACGATGACGCCGCGCAGTCCGCCCGCCGCGGACAGAGCGAGCTGCCGCAGAAGTTCGATCGCGACTACATGCGCTTCGCGCTCGACAAGTGTCTCGAGCGGCTCGAGACGGACCACGTCGATGTGCTCCAGCTTCACAATATCAAGATGGAGCACGTGCGGGACCCTGCGATCTGGCAGACGCTCCGCGAGATGCAGGGGGAAGGGTTGATCGGCGTCTGGGGCGCCGCGTTCGGCCCTGCTATCGGGTGGCTGTACGAGGCGGTGGAGCTGTGCGAGCGGGAAAGCGACATCGGCACCATTCAGATGATCTGGAACGTGCTCGAGCAGCACCCCGGAACCGCGATGATAGGGGCAGCCAGGGAATTCGCCCCCAACTGCTGCTTCAACATCCGCGTCACTCACGCATCGGGGATGCTTGAGGGGAAGTACGCAGAAGACACCGTGTTCCCGGCCAACGACCACCGGCGCCACCGTCCGCGATCCTGGCTCACCAACGGCCTGAAGAAGATTCGCACGCTCGATTTTCTGACAACCGAGATGGACCTGGGGCAGGCGGCGCTCAAGTGGCTGCTCGCCGAGCCGCGAGTAGTCACGACGCTGCCCAACATCTACGACCTCGAGCAGCTCCGGGCATTCGCCGAGGCGTCGGACAAGCCGGACCTCTCCCCTGCCCAGATGGAGCGCGTGGCCGAGCTGGCCGAGCACAATTTTGGCGTTGACGAAGAGCCGATGAGCTACAAGGGCACGATGGAGCGCGTGACGTCGTCGGTCCTGAAGAAGGCCGCGAGTACGACAACGTGATCAATCCATGGCACGATCTGCCGGCCGGAATACATCCGCCCGACAACGTGACAGCGGTGATCGAGATTCCACGGGGCAGCAGGAACAAGTACGAGCTGGACAAGGCGACGGGCATGATTCGCCTTGACCGGGTTCTCTATTCCGCCGTGCATTATCCTGGCGACTACGGACTCATTCCCCGTACGTTGCACGAGGATGGCGACCCGTTGGACATCCTCGTCCGCATCAACGAGCCGACCTTTCCCGGATGCCAGATCGACTGCCGTCCGCTGGGCGTGCTCAGGATGCGAGACCGGGGGGAGCCCGACGACAAGATTCTCGCGGTGCCGTGCCACGATCCGTACTACCACGAGTACTTCGACATCGCCGATCTTTCTCAGCATTACTTGAAGGAAGTGGAGCACTTCTTCCATATCTACAAGGATCTCGAAGGGAAGCGGGTGGAGATAGTCGGTTGGGAGAAGAGCGAAGTCGCGGCGAACGTGATCAACGAATCAATCGCTCGCTATCAGGAAAAATTCCATCAGGTGGGTACTTAATCATTCGGCGCTCCGGCCACGCGGCCGGCGGCGGAGGACGATAATGAACAGGCAGCGGCGGATACTGGGCTCAATCGCGGTCATTACGGTTTTCGCTTTGCTCGCGTCTGCGTGCAACAGAGATGTGGAAAAGGCGGTGAAGGGCCGAAACGGACCGAACGGAGCCGCGCACGACAGCGTCAGCGATCTCGCGCTCAGCGAAGAGGGACTCGGCCAGATTCAGATCGGAATGAACCTGGACGACGCGGTCAACATGGGTCTTCTCAACGAGAACCCCACCATGAATCCGGAGTGCGACTTCGTCTTCCCGGCGGTGGGAGCGGGCATACCCGAGGGTGTGAGCGTGATGGTCGTGAAGGGAAAGATCGCGCGCATCGACGTCGATACCGGGTCGGTCACCACCGAGGACGGTGCGAAGATCGGCGACACCGAAGACCGCATCAAGAGCATCTACGGCGACGAGGTGAAGGTCGAGCCGCACAAGTACATCGAGGGCGGGCACTACATGACCGTGGTCGGCGACAGCGCCAGCGCTGGAAAGGCAATCGTCTTCGAAACCGATGGCAAGCGCGTGACGATGTTTCGCGGCGGGCGCCTTCCCGAGGTAAAGTGGGTAGAAGGCTGTAGCTAGCGGATCAATGGATCGCGCCGCCGCCATACCTGGAAGCTCGGAGAACTGGAACGAGTGACGCGAACATTTCTGACCGCGGATTGGCGCTACGTCGCGATGCTCAACTACGAGGTGGATCCCGGCGTCCTCAGGCCCCATCTGCCGAGGGGAACGAAGCTCGATGATCGGGCCGGGCGTCATTTTGTGAGCCTGGTCGCGTTTCTCTTTCTCGACGCCCACATTCTGGGCGTGCCCGCCCTCTTCCATCAGAACTTCGAGGAAGTGAACCTCCGCTTCTACGTGAGGCGGGTCGGAGAGGAATCGCGTGCGGGCGTCGTTTTCATTCGCGAAATGGTCCCACTCCTGCTGGTGGCGGAGACCGCGCGACTCACTTACAACGAGCCGTATCGCACGGTCCCGATGGGGCACACCATCGTCGACACCGACGGCGAGCTCCAGAGCGTCGAATACCTGTTCGGCGCCCCGCGCGACCGGTGCCGCCTTGCGCTCCACGTCAGTGGAACCGCCCAGGACATGAGAGCCGGCTCGGACGAAGAGTTTCTCTCCGAGAGGGGATGGGGGTACACGAGGCAGCGTGACGGCGGGACGATCGAGTATAGGGTCGAGCACGCGCGCTGGCGTGTCTGGCCCGAGGCCCGATGGGAGCTCGAGGGCCCGCTTGGGGAATTCTACGACGAGCCGTTTGCAACTATAATCTCAGGAGCTCCTGCATCCGCTTTTGTCGCGGACGGATCCGCGGTGGCGGTGCACATGCCGGAGCGAATCGCCTAACTCTTCGCCATCACTGCCATGACCACTACCGTTCAGGAAACCGACCTGCGCTACCCCGTCGGGAAGTTCAACTTCGAAGCACCGATCAACGAGGCCGATTACCCGATGCTGATCACTGCGATCGCCGAGGCCCCGGGCGCGCTGCGAGCGGCCGTCGCGGGACTGTCCCGCGATCAGCTCGAGACGCGATACCGGCCGGGCGGTTGGACGGTAAAGCAGGTAGCTCATCACGTCCCCGACAGCCATCTGAACGCATACATGCGGTTCAAGCTGGCGCTCACCGAAGACGAGCCGACGATCAAGACATATGACGAGGCCGCGTGGGCCGAGCTCGCCGATTCGAGGAAAGTGCCGATAGAAGTCTCGCTCGACCTGCTCGACGCGCTCCACCTTCGCTGGGTGGCGCTTCTGCGGTCGATGGATCCCGTTGACTTCAACCGGACTTTTCGGCATCCGGAACACGGTCGGGTACTAACACTAAAGCAATTGCTTGGCTTGTACGCGTGGCACGGACGGCATCACGTCGCGCACATCACTTCATTGAGAAAGCGGGAGGGCTGGTGACAGAGCTGGCAACTTTTGGAGCGGGCTGTTTCTGGGGAGTCGAGGTCACGTTCAGAAACACTCCGGGCGTCAAGGACGCGCTGGTCGGCTACCTCGGCGGCACGCTGGCGAACCCGACATACAGGGATGTGTGCACCGGGCGAACGGGACACGCCGAGGTGGTGCAGGTGAAGTACGATCCCGCCGAGGTGAGCTACGACAAGCTCCTCGACGTGTTCTGGGAGAATCACAACCCTACGACGCTCAACCGGCAGGGGCCCGACGTGGGAACCCAGTACCGCTCGGCCATTTTCTACCACACGCCCGAGCAGAAGCGCACGGCCGAGGAGTCGAAGAAGCAGCTCGAGGCGAGCGGTCGATTCCGCAATCCGATCGTCACCGAAATCACCCAGGCCTCCACGTTTTATCCGGCTGAGGATTACCACCAGCGGTACCTGGAGAAGAGGGGATTGGCGAGCTGCCACGTCTAGCCGAAGGGAGAACAGCTGCATGGGCGAACGACGCTGCCTCCTGCCGCCCGCCAGTCGCTGAGCGCCGCCCGCTGCAGACGTCGGGACAGTGATGTGTAATTCCATATGCAGACATTCGCAGTTCCAGTCGCCGAGAGAGTCTGTCCCGTCGTTGGCAGCGAGTGGCGGACAGCGTCAAGCGGGAGGCGGGCGGCAGCGCCCCTTTCTTTTGTCGTTGCGGGTCTCGCCGAGCGACTGGGCTAAGAATGTGAGCGGCACCGCGCTTGCCTCTCCTCTCCGAATAACTCGAGGGCGGTGCACGTGAGACGCAAAAGCAATTCGCGGCGGACGACCTGGCTCCTGGTCGGAGCCGGTGCCGCAATGGTGGCGGGGAGATTGATGGAGCGTGGACTGGAAAGCGGCTGGCGGGCCTGGAAGGACGAGGAGCCTCCGCGTTTCAAGAAGGGTGATAGCTGGTCCCAGGCGCTGGCGTGGGCGGCGCTGTCCGCCGCGGCAGTGGCGACCGCGGAGCTCGTCGCGCGGCGCAGCGCGCAGTTGGGCCTCAGGCAGCTGAGCGGCAAGCGCGCCCCGGTGGGCCTGTGAAGCATTCGGCCGCATTCCTCAAGCTCGTCGACGACGCGAAGTCGCGCGTCCGCGAGGTCGACGTGGATGACGCGCGTCGCAAGCTCGCGGGTGGGAAAGCGAAGCTCATCGACGTGCGCGAGGACGATGAGTGGCGGGCGGGACACGCGCGCGGCGCCGAGCACGTGGGAAAGGGAGTGATCGAGCGCGATATCGAACAGCGCGTTCCCGACAAGAACGCCGAAGTGATTCTCTATTGTGGCGGCGGTTTCCGTTCCGCGCTGGCGGCGGACAATCTGCAGAAGATGGGATACACCAATGCCTGGTCGATGGCGGGAGGATGGCGCGCCTGGCAGGCCGCCGGGGCGCCGGTCGAGAGCGGGGAATGATCGCCGCTTGAGCCAGTGGTGATTCCAGCGGGCTGCATCGCCGGGAACTACCGCAAAGTACTTGACAGCACAAAGTAAATGCCTATCTTGAAGCCGCTACCCTCACGGAGAGTAGATCGTGCTTCGCCTCGCGTTAACCGCCGCCTCGGTCGCCAATGCCGCGGCCGGCGCCGGACTCGCCTCCATGTGGTACCGGTTCCGGCACGACGATGGAATGCCGGTCATCGTACTCTTCGTCGCGCTCTCGCTTTTCGTTCAGGGTGTGTTCACGCTCGGCCAGCTGCGCGGACTGTGGAAGACGTGGGGACTTCCATCATTCCAGCTGTTCGTCATCGGTGAGTCGGCCGCGGCGCTCGTCGGGGGAGTCGCCATCCTGCAGGGCGTGCTCTACAAT
>JBGPHO010000019.1:0-17440 GCA_041484425.1 Gemmatimonadaceae bacterium | reverse complement strand
GACCAAAAGGAGGATTGCCTAGTGCCTCGCACATACGAGGCGGTCTACATCTTCGACTCGACTCTCGAAGACGCCGCCATCAACGAAAAGATTACCCGTTTCCACGGGCTCCTCGGTACCAAGGAGCAGCCCGAGGTCCTGCATTGGGGCAGGCGCCAGCTCGCCTACTCCATCGGTCCCCGCGACAACGGCTACTACGTCGTCTCCAAGTTCGCGACCGAGCCAACCACACTGCCAGAGTACGAGCGCGCCCTCAAGCTCGACGACGGCGTCATCCGCTACCTCATCACGCTGCACGAGCACGAAGTCGGCGCTCCCCCGCAGTCCGAGGAAGACCTGGCCGCGGCAACGCGCCGTGACGACGATGACGACGACGAGGACTAATCAATGAGAAGACCACAAAAGAGCTGCCCATTCTGTGAAAGCCGCGTCCGCTGGATCGACTACAAGGATGATCGCACCCTCGGCCGCTTCATTACCGATCAGGGGAAGATCCTTCCCTCCCGTCTCAGCGGCTCCTGCGCGCGTCACCAGCGCCAGCTCTCCACGGCGATCAAGCGGGCTCGCTTCCTCGCGCTGATCCCCTACATCCGCGGTCACCAGGCGTAGATGGCCGAGGCCGCCACGCCTGTAGCGACGACTCAATCGTGGCGGCCGCTGTTATGGGGGTTGGCTGCATTTCTCGTCTGCCCCTTTCTTCCGTTTGCCGAAGTGCTGATACCGATTCAGCAGACGCTGCTCCTGCTGGTGCCGGTCATTGCGGCGTGCTCGATAGTAGGCTGGAAGCTGGGCGGGCGTGCGGCTCTGGCGCTGATCTGGATTGCTCTTTCGATCTGGATGCTGCTTCAGCCCGCCGGCTCTCCCGGCACACAGTACGACCAGATGGCGCGCGGTTGGGCGATTCTGCTGGCTGCGAGCTTCGGCCTCGTCGGACTGTGGAACACCACCATGCCATTCTTCTCGAGGGCGCTCTTCTCGATTGGGCTGGCTGCCGGAATCGGGTTTCTGCTCGCGCTCTCGTCGCCGAGCGGGATCGCGAGGTTCCAGCACGCGGCGGGCGAAGAGCTGACGAGGAGAGCATCCACCACCATCGCGAGGGTCGAGGAAGGGCGGACCACTCCGACGTGGCAAGAGATGGCGGCACGGACTCCAGAGCTTGATCCCTTGTACGACGACGCCGAGACACGCATGCGGGCAATTCCCCCGCTGGCTGCCTCGCTACTCCCGGCCCTGGTCGCGCTGGAGTCGCTCGCAGCACTGGCGCTCGGTTGGGGCGCGTACCGGAGACTGTCGCCGGTGCAGATCGGACCGCCCCTCAGCCAGCTGATCGAGTTCACGTTCAACGATCAGCTGGTATGGGGTCTGGCGGTCGGAGCTACGCTCTGCCTGCTGCCTGCGTTCGAAGAGGGGAGAGCAGCCGGCTACAACCTGCTGCTCTTTTTCGGCGCCCTGTACCTGATCCGCGGGGTCGGGATTCTGGCGTGGATGGCGCGCGGCCGCTACGTGTATGTCGTAATCCTGAGTCTGCTGCCTCAGGTGTTCGTGATAGTGACACTCGCCCTCGGGCTGGGCGATACCTGGCTGGATCTTCGCAAGCGCGCCAAGGCCGGCTGACGGTGCGGTTCGCCCCGGTTTTGTGCTAGAATTATCCGTTCTCAACGATCACTGAAGGAAATTTCTCCAATGGAAGTCATTCTAAGACAGGCAGTCGAAAAGCTCGGACATCCGGGCGACATCGTGAAGGTTTCCGCCGGGTATGCGCGCAACTATCTGCTCCCGCGCGGCTTCGCGTACGAGGCTACCGCGGGCAACCGCAAGCGCATCGAGCAGGAGCGTCAGCGCCTGGAGCAGGCGGAGGACGCGCGCCGCGGCTCGGCGTCGGAGCTCGCGACCAGGCTCGAGCAGGTATCGCTGACTTTTTCAGCCCGTGTCGGGGACGAAGGCAAACTCTTCGGCTCGGTCACGTCTTCCGACATCGCGCACCAGCTCGACGCGCAGGGATTCCAGATCGAAAAGCGCCAGATCGAGCTGCACGAGCCGATTCGGGCGCTGGGAGTGTACCGCGTACCAGTCCGGCTGCACGCGGATGTGCATCCCGAGATCAAGGTCTGGGTCATCAAGCAGTAGGCGCAAATGGAAGCAAGACCTGGCCGCGCCACCTACAGCGCGGCCAGGTCTTTTTGCGTATTACAATTGGCGTGCGAAATGCGACGTAGAACCCCTCACGGAACTTTCGCGCAACAGATAAGCTACATACTAGATATGCGGCGCTCCGCGCCGCTATTGAACCTTCACTGAACCGCATGGCCACATCCCTACCATCTGTAACCGCACGCGAGGGCGCGCAACGAGTGCAGCGCGCCGCCCAGCTTTGCCTGGACATGAGAGCGAACGACGTCGTGCTGCTCAATCTGGCCGGCGTCACCGACATGACTGACTACTTCGTCATCGCGAGCGGGACCTCCGATACCCACGTAAGATCGATCGGCGAGCACGTGGTATCTGAGATGAAGAAAGTGGGACTGACGGTGCATCACACTGAAGGGTTGGAACAGGGCCGCTGGGTGCTGCTCGATTTCTTCGATTTCGTAGTTCACATCTTCCATCCGACGCTTCGGTCGTTCTACCAGATAGAACGGCTGTGGAGCGATGCGGAAACAGTGGCGCTGGAACCACAGGAGTAACGGACAAATGAAAGCGGCACGTATTCTGGCCACCTTGGCCGTCTTGCTGTGCGCGACTCGCCTCGACGCGCAGCAGTATTTCGGAATGAACCAGGTGCAGTACAAGCACTTCGAGTGGCGGGTAATAGAGACCGAGCATTTCCTCGTGCACTACTATCCCGAAGAGCGCGCGGGAGCGATGGACGCGGCGCGGCTGGCTGAACGGTCCTACGCGAGGCTCTCGAAGATCCTCGACCACCAGTTCCGCGAGAAGAAGCCGATCATCCTCTTCGCCTCCCGCTCCGAGTTCGGGCAGAACAACGTCACGGGAGATCTCGGCGAAGGCACGGGTGGAGTCACCGAAGCGCTGCGGCACCGCCTGATTCTCCCGCTGACCGGAGACCTCGGCAGTTTCGAGCACGTGCTCGCGCACGAAATGACGCACGAATTCCAGTACGACATCTTCGCGCGCGGTAAAGCCGGCGCGAATCTGCAGACGCTCAACCAGATCGACCCTCCCCTCTGGTTCATGGAGGGAATGGCCGAGTACCTCTCGATCGGCCCGGTGCATCCGCTCACGGCGTCGTGGCTACGCGATGCCGCGGTCAACGGGAATCTTCCATCGATCGAGCAGATGACTGAGCGCCCCGACAAATACTTTCCGTATCGCTACGGCGAAGCGCTCTGGGAATACGTCGGTGAGCGGTGGGGTGACGCCGCGATCGGCGAGATCCTTCAGAACGCGACGACGCTGGGTATCGCCAGAGCCTTTCAGCGGCAACTCGGCCTCACGCTGCACGAGCTGAGCGACGACTGGCGGGAGTCGGTCAACGCGAAGTATCTGCCACAGGCGGCGGTGCTGGACCGGCCACGCAGTTTTGCGCAGCCACTGCTCACCGAGAGGAAGAGCGGCGGTCAGATCTTCCTTGCTCCATCCCTTTCCAGCGACGGCAACCGCATCGCGTTCCTTTCCAACGGAAACGAGAAGCGCGGCGAGCTGTTCATCGACCTCTGGCTCGCTGACGCCCATACAGGCAAGCGCATAAAGCGCCTCGTCGAAAGCACCCTGAATCCGAACTTCGAGGAGCTGAGACTTCTCTACTCACAGAGCGCGTTCTCGAACGACGGGCGCACGCTCGCGTTTACGGCGCAGCGCGAAGGCAAGGACGTTCTCTATCTGATGGACGTCGCCACAGCGAACGTTCGAGCACGGCTCGATCTTTCTGTGGATGCGGTCTGGAGCCCGGTATGGTCGCCGGACGACAAGCAGATCGCTTTCAGCGGCTCGCGGGGTGGAATCAGCGACCTCTTCATCGTGAATTCCGACGGCAAAGGCCTTCGTCAGCTGACGAACGACACCTACGGAGATCTCCAGCCTGCATGGTCACCCGATGGCCGCCGCATCGCTTTTGCGACTGAACGGGGCCCCGACACCGACCTGTCGATTCTCAAGCTCTCGAAGTGGCGCATCGCGGTGATCGATGCACAGTCGGGCGCGATTGAAGTGCTGCCGGGCCAGGGTGGGCTCAATCTCAATCCCCAGTGGTCGCCCGACGGCCGCGAGCTTGCCTTCATCTCCGATCGCACGGGCATCCCGAACGTCTTCCTCTACGACTTCGCGTCTCAGCAACATTACCAGATCACCAACGTGCTGGGCGGTGTCTCGGCCATCACGGAGTACAGTCCCGCGATCAGCTGGGCGAGGGGCGCCGACAGGATGGCCTTCACGTATTTCGAGAAGGGCGATTACACGGTCTGGGCCTTCGACAATCCACGGGGACTGAAGAAGCTGGCGTTCCGGCCAACCGGAACGAATCTGGCCGCGGGAACGCCGTCGGTGGATTCACCAACAGTGCCGAAAACCGGTTTCGATTCGCTGACGCTGAGGCCGAGAGCCGGCGAGCCGACGTCGACGTATCGTGCACCGTCCGGGTCGCGTCAATCTTCGCTGCTCCCATCGCAGGAGGCAGTGGCCGATCTTCCGCCGAGCGTCGCGGTTCTCAATTCGGATCCGCTATTCGGGTTGCCTGACACCAGCAGGTTCAAGGAGCGCCCGTATCACGTCGCCTTCCACCCCGATTACATCGCCGATCCATCGGTCGGATACACACCGAGCTACGGCACATTCTCCGGCGGAACCGCTTTCGTATTCAGCGACCTGCTCGGGAACCATCAGCTTGCCCTGGCCGGGAATGTCTACGGCCGATTGAGCGACGCGAGTGCCTTCGTCGGCTACGCAAATCTGAGTCGCCGCCTCCAGTACACGACTGGCATCTCCCAGGATCCCGTCTACGTCCCGATCAGCGGCGGCACCATACCAGTTGGACAGGTCCTTCGGTTCCAGACCAACTATCTCCGCTATGTCATTCGGAATCTTTTCGTCACCGGACAATATCCTTTCAGCCGCTTCTCACGCGTCGAAACCGGCGTACAGTTGAATAGCATCGCGGAGGGATTCGTCAAGGTCTTTCAGGACTGCAACGCGGCCGGCTACTGCACGGACATCCAATTCAAGGACACCCTGTCGCTGCCGACGATCAACTACGTCACGCCATCGACTGCGTTCGTGTCCGACAATACTCTTTTCGGCACGACGGGTCCCGTGATAGGTCGCAGGATGCGATTCCAGGTGTCGCAGAGCGTCGGCAAACTGAACTTCACCGATTTCCTCGTCGACTACCGCCGCTACGACCCGATCATCTTCAACACACTCACCTTTGCGACGCGGTTCCTCAGCTCCGTCTCGGTGGGAAGGGATGAGACCTTCTTTCCGAAATACATCGGCCGCCCCGATTTCATCCGCGGCTACGACCGCGCGAATTTCAACTTCGTCGACTGTACTTCGATCATCGGCGGCGGCCAGGCGCAGTGCGCCAATGCGAAGCTCGCAGGCAGCAGAGTCGCGGTCGCGAACGCCGAGCTGCGCTTCCCGATCATCCGCCGGTTCGATGTCGGAAGCAACTTTGGCCTTCCGCCATTGGATGGGCTCATCTTCTACGACGCCGGTCTGGCGTGGAGCAAGGGGCAGAGCGCGCACCTCGGCCGCGCTCCATTGGGCAACGATCCGAACCTTAATCGCTATCCGCTCACCAGTTGGGGGGCAGGCCTCCGCGTGAATCTGTTCAACCTGGCAATTCTGCGCTGGGATTACGCAATTCCGCTGGCTACCGGACGCAAGCCGAACTGGACTTTCTCGTTGGGAGCGAGCTACTAACCGTTGCGTCGCCTCCTACTGCTGGCGCTGCTCTGTGCAGCCTGCAAGAACGACAGGGCAGCGCCTGACAGCACGACCCCGCTAGTAGCAGAACCACATGGGCCCGACCCGCTCCTTCTCCGCGTTCCGCGCGGAGGAGGCACCGGGCATGTTTACCTCTATCCGAAGCTCGACTCGGCTGTCTGGACAGTCGATGAAATCCCGCCGCTCGATCACGTGCTCGCATTCGACCAGGACGGCGGGACGATTGCGTATGTCGACGCGAAGGGATTCCCGGGACGCCTCGACCTGAGAGAGACCGACGTCGCGAAGGCGTCACGCGCGAAGCTGACTTCGCTCTCCTCCGCGAACGGCAGCGACATCTACGGCATCAATTCCAAGGGCGAGATCGTCCGGCTGAATCCGACTGGCGGCGATTGGCATTTCAAGCCGTCCGTGCCGGCGCGCACCGTCTTCGCTCAGCCCAATGGCGAGCTCATCGTCACCGCCAACAAAGGCGCGCAAACGCTAGTGTGGAGGGTGCGTCCGCCCGACGACATCGTTCAGGACAGCGCAGTGCTGCCCCTCTCGGGACGGGGTGTCAGGACCCAGATCGGTGACCGGATCTACTTCGCGGTGGACAGCGGGCTGGTCGGCGTGAAGGCAAAGGATCTCTCGCCGGTGGGCACCGTTCAGCTCGAGAGCCGAGTGCGCGCGCTGGCGCCGACTCCGAGTGGAGACCGGCTCTACATCGCAACCGCGGCCGACAGCGGAATCTCGATCGTCGACCGGTATTCGGGAAAAGTTGGAATGGGTGTGGTGCTTCCCGCCCCGCCAGCTGATCTCCGAATGGATGCGCTTGGCCGCTACCTGCTCGCCCGATTTCCGAAAACAGACTCGGCCTGGGTAATCGCGATCGGAACGAACAGGCTGGTCGGCGCGGTGCCCACGAAATGGGACACCGATCTTCCGGTAATCACTCCCGACGGAAGGCTCGCGCTGCTGGGGGCGAAAGACGTCAACTTCGTCGATCCGGAAAAGCTCGACGTGCAATCAACCGTCGCGGGGGGAGCTAAGGATTTCTGGTACTTCTTCGCCTGGGATGGATTCCGTCCGCGGCCGCAGGGACTCGATCAGCCGGTGACGTTCCCCGGTGACAGCGTACCGCACGACTCGCTCGCGGCGAGCTCCACCGCTCCGACTGCGCCTGCAACGCCGCCGCCCGGCGCGACGGACACGGCCCGCGCTCCTCAGGGAGCAAAGCCGCCGTCGAGCGGATTTACGGTCCAGTTTGCGGCGCTCCTCACCGAGGAAAAGGCGCAGCAGCTCGCGGCCACTATCAAGGTCGCCGGAAATTCCGCGCACGTCGTATCCACGACCACAGCGGGCTCGCCGATTTTCCGCGTAGTAATGGGACCGTTCGCGACGAAGGAGGAAGCCGCGAGAATAGCCCGTGCGTCGAGGCGAGAATACTGGATCTACGAGGGCTCCCCTTGAATCCGCCTGTCTCCGGCGGACGTCCAGTAGCTTGGGAAGACGCCGGACGGCAGATCGCATCACTGTTGGGCAGTTATTGCGCGGTAGTTGTAACCTCCTCTGATTCTGTTGCCGCCGCCCACGTAGCGCTCGGCATTGCCCGGGCCGAGGCAACCCGCAGACGCGTCGTCGTCGGGGATCTGGTCGGCGACATTCCCTCCCTGCGCTCTCTCGTCAGGGACGAAGACCCCCACGGCATCACCGACAGCTTTCTCTATGGCGTGTCGCTCAGCAAGATCGGCTACGCCGTGGAAGGGGCCGAGAACCTCTATATCATGCCGAGCGGAACCGATCCGCTGATCGACGAGGAGATCTTCCGCAGCGCGAGGTGGACAAAACTGGCCGAAGGGTTTGGCGAAGCGGGCGCGCTTCTCCTTCTCGTGGCCCCCGGTGATTCACGCGGACTGGGCGATCTCATCGACCACATCGACGGAGCGGTGCTGGTCAAGGACGTCGATCTCCCGACCGCGCCGTCTGCGCTGCTGCTCGCGCGCGTCGCATCACCCACGCCCACGCTGAAGATCCCGCTCCACAGAATCTCCGCGCGCGCGGCCAGCTGGAAGCAGCATCGGTGGTTCTACCCCGTGCTTGGCGTCATCGTGTTCGTTCTCATCGCGTCATTGGGGTTGGCTCTCATGCTGGCCCGGGTTGGACAGCGGGCGCGTTTGCCTGTGCCCGTACCCGTAGCGGCCAAGCCTGTGCCCGCTCCCACGCCTCCCCCTCCGCGGCCGGCCCCGGAGACGCTCCACGTCGCCCCACCCGCAAATGTCAACGATTCGGCGCTGGCAGCAGCTTTCACAGTGGAAATGCTAGTCGCAAACACGGCCGAAGGTGCTAACTTGTTCGTCAGGAAAAATGGTGCGGCACTTCCCGCCGCTGCCGTGTCGCCTGTTCCAATTGACCCGGAGCGAACCACATGGTACAAGGTGACCGCGGGCGCCTACACCAGGAAGTATCAGGCTGACTCATTGCTGTTCGCTCTCCGGAACTCGGGCGTCCTCACGGATTCCGCTGGGAGCGTCACGACGACGCCGCTGGCGCTCGTCGTGGACAGTGTCCCCAGTCAGGGCGGCATTGTCGATGCACTACATGCGGCTGTCGAGAAATACACGGCTCGCGGGCTGTCGGTCTACGCTTTGATGCAGGACGACGGAGGCGCGTTGATCTACGCGGGCGCCTTCGCGAGGGCAGATCAGTCGGCCGGACTTGTCAGGACACTGCGCGGTGCGGGATTGAATCCCGTACTCGTTTACCGAACCGGGAGAGCGCCTTAGTGCGTTTATCGAAGCTCGAGATTCACGGATTCAAGTCGTTCGCGGATCACACCGAGATGGTGTTCGAGCCGGGCGTGACCGCGATCGTCGGCCCCAACGGCTGCGGAAAATCGAACGTCTCCGATGCCGTGCGGTGGGTGCTCGGCGAGCAGCGCGCGAAAACTCTTCGTGGCGCCAAGATGGAAGAGGTGATTTTCCAGGGGTCGTCCGCGCGCCGCGCCGTGAACCTCGCGGAAGTTTCGCTGCACTTCGAGAACGATGATGGCGCGCTCGACATACCGTTCCGCGAAGTGGTCATCACCAGGCGTCTCAGCAGGTCGGGCGAAAGCGACTATTTCCTCAACGGCGCGGCGTGCCGGCTTCGTGACATCCACGACATGGTGCGCGGCACCGGGCTCGGAGCGGATTCGGGCGTCGTGATTGAAGCGAGGATGGTGGACGCGCTGCTGAGCGACCGGCCCGATGAGCGGCGAGAGCTGTTCGAAGAGGCGGCTGGCGTCGGGCTGTATCGCGACCGCAAGCGGAGCGCCGAACGACGTCTCGAGGAGACAACGACGGATCTCGGCCGCATTGACGATCTGATCGCGGAAGTGCAGAGCCAGGTTCGATCTCTGTCGCGGCAAAGAAAGCGCGCCGAGCGCTATACCGAGCTGACGGCCCGACGCTTCACGCTCGAGGTCGCTCACGCGTCGCGTGAGATGGACGCGTGGCGCGGCGAGCTCGCGCGCCTCGAACAGCGCGTGACGCTGCTCCGCACCGAAGTCCCCATTGAGGAGGAGCGTCTCCGCAGCGCGGAAGCTTCACGCGACGCGGCGCTAAGCGAGAGAACCAGCGGCGAAGCGCGCCGCACCGAGCTGGCGAGACTGGTCTCTGACCAGCGCGAGAGCACGCAGGCACTGCGAGGCGAAATCGCGGTTGCCGAGGAGAGATTGCGGAACGCCATGTCGCGTCGCGAGCGCGCCGAGGAGGAGCGCCGCGAGGGCGACGCGATTGCGGGTCGCGTGAGCGGCGAGCTGGAACGTGCGTCGACCGAGCTGGCTCAGCTCGGAGCCGCCCTCCAGGCCGCCGACGAGGCTCTGAGCGCTCACGCCCGCCGGGAGGAAGAGGTGCGCGCTGGTCTCAGCACTGCGCGCTTTAATCTCGAGCAGGGTGAACGGGCGCTCCGCGAGTTACGCGAGGAGATTCACCGTGCCGACCTGGATCGCCAGAGCGCGGAGCGCGAGCGTGACGAGCTCACCGTGAAGAAAGCGGCGCTCGAGACCGAGCAGACGCACCTTTTCGACGCGACCGAAGCCGCACGCAGGGACCTCGCCGCAGCGGAAGATGCGGCCGCGATCGCGGCGGCACGCGTCGCGGAGACGACCGGCACCGCCGACGATGCGCGAGATGCGCAACACCAGGCGCGTGAGCGCGAGAGCGCGGCGCGCTCGGAGCTCCTGCGCGCCGACGAGCTGCACACGGCCTTGAGCGCGAAGCTCAACGCGCTCGAGGGGTTGGAGCGAGAACGCGTCGGCCTGGCGCCTGCTGCTGCGCGGCTCCTCAAGGAGCGCGGCATTTTCGGCGAAGGCGCGATACTCGGCCCGCTCAGCGATTTCATGAGCGCCGACGCCAACTCGGCGGCTCTGGTCGAGCGGTTCCTGGGCCCGACGGTCAACGCGGTTCTCGTGCGCGACAGAATCGTGGCCGAGGCCGTGCGTGCGTGGCACGCCTCAACCGCGCCGGGACCGCTGTTGCTCCTGCCCGTCAATTCCGAGAATGGCGAAGCGCCCGAAATTCCGGAGGGCGCATCGGGTCTCGCCGCACTCGTCGAGTCGACGCTGGCCGCGAGCGGGTGGGTGCGCTCGCTGCTTGGGCGCGTGACATCGATGGAAAGCGGGACTGCGTTCATTGATGCACGCGGGGCGATCTGGCTGCCGGCGGCGGAATCGGGCCCCGGCCCCCTCCGGCGCCGCGCTGAGATCACCGAGCTGAAGCAGGCCGTGGCAAATAGCGCGACCGCCCGCCACGGCGCCGTCGCGGTTGCCGAGTCCGAGCGCGCGGCGCTGGCATCGGCCGAACGCGCCGCGATCGTCGCGCACGAGGCTGCGTCACAGGCGGCCCGCGAGAACGCGGACGCTGCCGATCGCTCCGCGTCGCTCGCAAGGCAGCACCAGCGCGCCGCCCGGGAGGCCGCGGAAGCACGGGCGTTGATCGAACGGCTGACCGAGCGTATCGCGGCCACGATCACGCGAATCGAATCGCTCGCTACGAGCGCCCGCGAGATCGAAGCCCGGATCGCAGAGCGTGAAGCCGCCGTCGCGGCCGCACGTGAGATGCTCGCCACCGCCGAGCACACGCAGGACGAAGCCCGGGAGCAGCGCACCGCCAGCCAGATCCGTCGCGCGCAGGCCCAGGCACAGCTCGAAGTAGCGTCGGACCGCGAGCGTCACTTGAGCGAAGAGTTCGCATCGGCCACAGGCCGCCTCGAATCACTCCAGCTCGAGCTCACCACACTCTCCAGCGCCGATGCCCAGCTCACCGAACAGGTCGCCCAGTGGCAAAGGGACCTCGACGCGCGTCACGCGACCCTCGAGGATGCAGAACAGAAGCTGGCCGACGCCGAACGCGACGTGCGCAGCGTCGACGAGCGCCTTGCGAGCGACGAGCACGGTCTTGTCGAGATGCGCCGTCACTCGGCGGCATTGAGCGAAGAGTTGCACGCGGCGGAGCTCCGCTACACCGAGCTGTCAGGCCGTCGCGCGGCGATTCGAGAGCGACTCGAAGCAGAGTGGAAAAGACCGGTCGATGAATTACTCGCCGGCGCGGCATCGCTGGAGCTGGATGACGAAACGCTTCGCGCCGAGGCGGCGCTCGTCCGCGAGCAGCTTGACGCTCTTGGTCCGGTCAACCCGCTCGCGATCGAGGAGCACGAGGAGGAAACGAAGCGCCTCAGCTTTCTCACCACGCAGCGCGACGACCTCAACTCTGCAAAGAGCTCGCTCCAGCAGGCGATCCGCGAGATAGACACGACGGCTCGCGAGCTCTTCCTTCAGACGTTCGTCCAGGTGCGCGAGAATTTCCGGAACATCTTCATGACGCTGTTCGGCGGCGGCGAGTGCGATCTGCGTCTGGAAAACGCCGAGAGGCCGCTCGAGGGCGACATCGAGATTCACGCCTCTCCACGCGGCAAGCGCACACAGAGAATCCACCTGCTCTCGAGTGGAGAAAAGGCGCTCGTCGCGCTCTCTCTTCTCTTCGGAATATTCCTCACCAAGCCGAGCCCGTTCTGCCTGCTCGACGAAGTGGACGCTCCGCTCGACGATCAGAACATCGGACACTTCGTCCGCATGCTCAACCGCTTCAAGACCAAGACTCAGTTCATCGTAATCACTCACAACCCGCGCACGACCACCGAGGCCGCGGACGCCGTGTACGGCGTCACGATGCAGGAGCCCGGGGTATCGTCGCTGGTGAGCGTCCGCATGCGCGGCAGGACGGTCGATGAGACGATTTCACCCGCGCATCCCGCGCACACGCCACAGCTGCACGACGAGCCCGCCGAAGCCGCCGATACGGCCCCAGTCATAGCGTAAATGTTAGTCGTCATGGCGCACGACGCGACGGCGAAAGACGTCGATCGCGTGGTCAGTATCATTCAGGAAATGGGTTACGAGGCGAGGCCCATGCCCGGCGCCCAACGCACCGCCGTCGGCCTCGTCGGAAATGATGGACGCGTCGATGCGTCCCGGATCGAGGCGCTGCCCGGCGTCGCTCAGATCATCCACGTCACGCAGCCCTACAAGCAGGTCTCACGCGAGTGGCGGCCGGAGAACACCGTCGTCGAGATCGCGCCCGGCGTCACGGTCGGCGGCGACAGCGTCGTCGTCATAGGAGGTCCCTGCTCGGTCGAATCGGAAGAGCAGATCCTCGAGGCGGCGCGCATCGTGAAGGCCGCGGGTGGGACGGCCCTCAGAGGCGGCGCCTTCAAGCCGCGCAGCTCCCCGTACTCGTTCCAGGGGCTGGGCGAGAAAGGGCTCGAGCTCCTGGCGCGCGCGCGCAAGGCGACTGGACTCCCGATCGTCACCGAGGCGATGGATTCCGAAGGCGCACACATGGTGGCCGAAGTCGCGGATTGCATCCAGATCGGCGCGCGCAACATGCAGAACTATTCGCTGCTCAAGACCGTCGGGAGGATGAAAAAGCCGGTGCTGTTGAAGCGCGGGATGGCCGCGACGATCAACGATCTGCTTTTGAGCGCCGAGTACATCCTGGCCGAGGGAAACGAGAACGTGATCCTGTGCGAGCGGGGAGTGCGGAGCTTCGATCCCGCCGCGCGCAACATGCTCGACCTGACCGCGATTCCAATCGTGCACAGGCTCTCGCACCTGCCGATCATCGCCGATCCGAGCCATGGCACCGGACTGCGCGACAAGGTGATCCCGATGGCGCGCGCGGCTGTCGCCGCCGGCGCGGATGGCGTGATAATCGAGGTGCACCCCGAGCCCGACCGCGCGCTGTCGGATGGCGCGCAGTCGCTCTATCCGATCCAGTTCACACAGCTCGTGGGAGAGCTTCGGGCGGTCGCGGCCGCGATCGGCCGCAGCATTCCGGCAGCCAGAACAGGAACGGCATAAGCTCTGCCGGGTACCCTCTCGATATGAGACAGCTCAAATACTTCGCGCTGATCGCGTTCGCCGCGGTTCCAGTCGCCGCACGCGCGCAGAACGCCGACGCGGTCATCGATCGCGCGGTTGCGGCCTACGCTCGCCTCAACAGCATGCGCGCCGAATTCCGGCAGACGCTCACCAACCCGCTCACGGGCAGCACGCAGACCACGAACGGGGTCATTCTTCGGAAGAAGCCGAATCTTCTCAGTATCAACTTCGAGAGCGGCGACCGGGTCGCGGCTGATGGTTCAACGCTCTGGGTTTACCTACCGAGCAGCGCCCCCGGCCAGGTCATGCGGATGCCGTACACCGGCGCCAACGCAAGCTCGGTCGATCCGGCCGATCAGTTCCTGAATTCGCCGCGCACCCGGTTTACGGTGACAGCCTCCGGCACGGCCACGGTCGGAGGCAGAGCAACGCACGCCGTCACGCTCGTCCCCAAGCGCGCCAACGCAAACTTTACGAACGCGAAAGTCTGGATCGACGACAACGACTCGAGCATCAGGCAGTTCGATGTCGAGACCGCCAGCGGACTCCAGCGGCACGTCGTCATCACGAGCTTCACCGCGAATCCGACGCTGAAGAAGTCGAGTTTTGTTTTCGCGGTCCCCAAAGGGGCCAAGGTGGTCGACCAGACAGCAGGGGCGGTTTTCTAGGAGTTTACTTCCGCGAACGTAGAAGCCCGCTCACCGCGAGGAGTTTCTTCGCGTCCACGCCTCGCCTCTGCGCGATTTCGACAGCGGCCGCGGAGAGCGCGCGGTAAACGTCGGACGCCGCGCCGTGGCCCTGAAGCGCGCGCAGGTGCTTCCCTACCGTCTCCGCATCACCGCGCATGATCGGGCCCGTCAGGCCATCGTCGGGCAGCGTCTGCTTCATGTTCGCGAGCGCTCCGCTCATCAGACTCTCCACCGCCTGGTACGCGCTCGCGTCCGGGATGCCGATATCGTGGAGAAGGTGGCCTGCGACTGAGGCGAGCACCACCGGAAAGTTCGAGGAGATGACCGCCGCCGCATGGTAGGCCGGCTTCTTTCCTGGCGGAATCTCGAGCACCCTCGCTCCAATATGACCGGCCAGGCGACGCGACGCGTTCTTCGCGGCGTTCTCACCATCGATTCCGATCCATCCCTTTCGCAGCAGATCCGCAGAGACCTCCGGATCGCTGAATGGAACGAGCGGGTGAAACGTCCCGCCCGGGAAACCAGCCTGCGTCAGCGCCTTGAGTCCCACCGGCTCCGCGATCGCCGATGTGTGAAGGATGACGGTGTCGCGAGCGATTCGCTCCTCGTGCGCCGCGACAATGACTTCATCGATCGTCTCGTCGAGCTGCGGGTCGCGCACACACACTATCACGACATTCGCGCGCGCCGCATCGGAGGGAATGTTTCCAGTTGACGTGGCTACGCCCGACGGCCGCTTGCCGTGCATCCCGACGACGTCGACCCCCGAGGCGCGAAAGGCGCGGAACAGCCCGCGCCCCACGTGCCCAGGTCCGATGATGAAGACCCGTTCGGTCACGGTGCTCCTCCCGCATCCACGCTGTCGATGGCGGGAGCCCCTGCCGTCGCCTTTCGAAGAAGATCCCGCTCTGACTTCGCGCCACGCGCGAGGTCCAGCGCCTTCTGCAGCGGCTTGTCCACGGAAGCCCGGCGCCGGAACTCGGCGTCGCTCCCGAAAACGTAGCGGGCGATATCAAAGCCGATCATACGCGAAACCAGCGGCTCGGCCTCGTCGTAGACGCTGCGCGAAATGTCGATCCCCCGCGCCTTCATCCGATTCCAGACCTCTTCGCGCATTGCCGGCGTGACGACGAAATCCGGCGACGCGATTCCGCGCGTCCCCTTGAGAAACAACGCGTAGTCGGTGACCGCATCCCTGAAGTGACCGGCGTTTGCGCCAAGTGCGCGAGTGAAGATTCCTTCGACAACCGGGGTCGTGCTATCGCCGGCGATGACGTCGGGCGTAATCCCGCCGCCGCCGTAGACGGTGCGGCCGCCATCGGTGCGGAATTTCTCGCGGATGGCGGGGAGCTGATCATCCGACTCGTCGTCGTTCGGGAGGCGCCGCGTGATGGAACGCCCAACAGGGGTGAACCAGCGCGCCGTCGTGATCTTGAGCCCGCCCTCTGCTCCGAACGAGACGACGCTCTGCGCGCTTCCCTTGCCGTAGGTGGGCGACCCGATGATCACGGCGCGATCGTGGTCCTGCAGCGCGCCGGCCACGATCTCGGCGGCGCTCGCACTCCGCCCATCGACGAGCACCAGCAGCGGAAGCTGTGGCCACCGCTGCAGGGCGGTGTCCGCGTACTCACGGTTCGCTTCCGGCACGCGTCCCCGCATGCTTACGATCTTCTGTCCCGGATCGAGGAAGAGGTCCGACACCTTCACGCCCTGAGTGAGCAATCCGCCGGGATTCGTCCGCATGTCGAGCACGAGCGTCTTCATGCCACGCGCGAGCAGGCTCGTTATCGCGCCGTTAAGCTCCTTGGCGGTGGAATCGCTGAACGCCTTGAGATCGATGTACCCGATCCCATCATTCAGCATGGACGTCCTGCGCACGGCGCTCTGGTGGATCGTCGTGCGCTGCACCCTCAACTCGATCGGCGTGGAGATCCCGGGACGCTCCAGCTTGAGGCTGACGAAAGTGCCCGGCTTCCCGCGCAGACCCTTGGCCGCTTCCTCGTTCGTCCAGCCCTTCGTTTGCTTGCCGGAGATCTCGATGATGCGATCTCCCGGCTGGATGCCCGCACGCTCCGCCGGCCCTCCCGCGACAGGAGCCACGACTATCAGCCAGCCGTCACGCAGGTCCACCTCCAACCCCACCCCCCCGTAATTGCCGGAGGTGGTCTCGTTGAGCCTCGCAAACCGGTCTGGTGGAAGGAATGTGGAGTATGGATCGTTCAGCTCGTACAGCATCCCATCCACCGACTTGCGGTACAACGCGGAATCTCCAACCGCGTCGACGAAGTCGTTCTGCACGCGCTGGAGCACGCTCTCGAAGAGCTGCGCCCCTTCAAACGCGGTAAACGTTCCCGTGCGCGCGCCGCGCTGCAGCAGCCACCCTCCCGTCACGAGAGAACCGAGCAGTGTGCCCACGACGATCATGGTACGCGCGCGGGCGGAGGAGCTGCCGAGCTTCAGTTTCGCAAGCTTCTGTTTCATTCTGTACTTTAACTCTTGATGCTGCGAAAAAGTTGCGGGAACGCGCTGGCGAGCGCCGAGATGACCCGCTTTTGCACGGCCATCTCGTCACCAGTGCCATCTATCAACTTGATTGGTCCACACTCGCGATGGGAGTCCTGCCACTTCTTTTTCGCGAACTGGCGGAAGGCACTCGTGACACTCTGGTGAAAATCGTCGCCGGATCTCTCCATCCTGTCGCGAGCGCCACGCGCGTCGGCGCGGCCGAGGCCCTCCGCGGCCGGCACATCGAGGAGGAGGGTTAGATCGGGAACGAGGCCGCCCGTCGCCAGACGGTTGGCGGCCCGCGTCTCCGGCTCAGGCAGCCCGCGACCAAAGATCTGGTACGCATAGGTGGACAGAAAAAATCGATCGAGGAGAACCAACTGGCCCGCGGCGAGCGCCGGCAGGATCTCGCGCGCGACCAGCTCCGCGCGCGATGCCATGAACAGCAGCGCTTCCCCCGCGTCGGTGAGCTCGTGCTCGCGGTGAAGCAGTATCTCCCGGATGGCATCTCCAGCTGGAGTACCGCCTGGCTCGCGCAACGAGGCGCAGGGGATCCGCGCGACCGTCAGGCGCTCCGCCAGCAGGCGGACCTGGGTACTCTTGCCCGCGCCTTCGGCTCCCTCGAAGACGATGAGTTTTCCGCGCGTCATTGTCTTTCCGCGCGCCACTGTCAGCCGAGCGTGATGATCGGGCTCGCCGCGCCCTTTTTCATTCCGTCCATGATCCACTGATTCACACGGAGCATCAGCTTGTCGAAGTTCTCCTGCGCCGAGACCGCGCGCTGATAGGCTTGCTGCGCCTGGATCTTCTCGAGCATGCTGTCGAGCTGCTGTTCCATCTCGGGCGTGGGATTCTCACCACGCTGGATCAGCTGCTGCGCTTCGGCGCGGAGCTTTTCCATCTGCTGAAGGAGCGCGACGGCGGCGCGATCGTCGTTGAGCGCTTC
>JBGPHO010000018.1:0-18248 GCA_041484425.1 Gemmatimonadaceae bacterium | reverse complement strand
TTCGCGCCGGATAGATCGATCGTGGCGAGTCGGGCTTTGACGGCGGTCGCCATGTCCGTCGGCAACGGTGCGTAATCGAGGGTAACTGCTTCCTTCTCTCCGTCGGTCAAAGCCCAGTTGAGAAAGTCCACTAGCTTCTTGCCTTTTGCGGCGTCGCGCTGGTGCTGGTAAACCAAAATCCAGGTGAATGACGAGATCGGATACGAATCCGGTCCTGGGGCGTCGACGATTGAAATCCGATAGTCGGTATTGGCGGGAAGCGCCTTCGCCACTCCAGCCGCGGCGGCCGTCACGGCGGGAACCGAGGCCGTAACGAACTGGCCCGCCTTGTTGCGAATCGCAGCGATGGGGAGGTTGTTCTGCTTTGCGTAGGCGAGCTCAACGTACCCGACCGAGCCCGGAGTTTGCTTGACCTGTCCGGCGACCCCCTCGTTGCCTTTGGCCCCAAGACCGACTGGCCATTTGACCTCCTTGCCCTTGCCCACGCTCGTTTTCCAGGCGGGAACTGCCGTGCTCAGGTAGTCAGTAAAGATGTAAGTCGTACCGCTGCCGTCGGAACGATGAACGACCAGAATGTCCTGACTCGGCAACGAGACGCCGGAGTTCAGGGATGCGATGCGGGTGTCGTTCCACTTCTTAATGCGTCCCATGAAAATGTCGGAGATTGCGCCAGGTGTGAGCTTCAGGGGCGCGGTCACTCCGGGAACATTGTAGGTGATGACGTCAGCGCCGAGTACGGTCGGAAAATGAATGATCGGGCCGCCTTTGGCTTTCGCCATTTCCTCATCGCTCATCGGACTGTCTGACGCGCCGAAGTCGACAGTTCCCTCTGAAAGCTGTCGGATACCACCACCCGATCCGATCGACTGGTAGTTGATCTTGACGCCAGTGATATTGGCGTAGTCAGAGAACCACTTGGAGTAAATGGGATAGGGAAAGGTCGCGCCCGCCCCCGTCAGATCGACGGATCCACCTGATGACCTGGATGAGGCGGTGGAGGAAGCCGTGCCGGAGTTATTTGCGCCTTCCTTGCCGCACGCGACGGCCAATAACATGAGGGCGGCGAGTTTCATGGCTCTCACTGAACGGCTCCTGTGTTTCATTTTTGAGGGGCGACTGCTGGAGCCTGAAAAATAGAAGCGCCCCCGGGAGGCCACGACAGAGGTCAGGTAACGACATTGTCACAACCGCCCCGGGGGCGCCCAGTACCCGATGAGCTTGCCCTAGAAGTTCGCCACCAGATGCAGGAAGTAGGTCTTTGTTGTTGCCGCAATCGCACCCGAATGCGGAGTCTGTTCCTGGTAGTCGAAAGATATTGCCGACTTCTTGTTGAGGTCCCATGTCAGACCGCCGATAACGGTATTGATGTAGGCGTCCGTGCCGGTGTTCGGCTTGAAACGGTCCCAACGGGCGACGAGGCCGAGCGGGAAGGTCGACTGATCGTTCGTCAGCTGGAATGGCTTGATCGTCACGAACCCGGCAATGAGCCGCCCGGTGCTGTCGACCTCCACTCGCGGTAAAGCGACGGTATTGGCTCCGGTCTCTTTCGCATCCTTGCGGGTGTCCCATTCGGCGCCGGCAGTGAAACGCGGGTCGCGGAGGCCCGCGAAGGCGCCGGATCTCGTCCGTGGAAGCGAAGACCCGACCGGACCGATTTGTCCCGCGCCGCCAGCGGCAAAGCTACTGGCTACCGCACCCACGTAGGTCCAGCCCGTCAACGTGAAAGTCTTGATCAACTTGTTGCTCGACCCCGACAGCGGCGTGATGGAGAGCCTCGCCGCATAGTCCTTGAACCGATCGGTCTCGCGCGACGTATAGCCGGGTCCGTTCACGATCGTGGCGTAAAACTCACCCCACTTGTTGGGCAGGGTCCAAAGAGTTGCCACGCCGGCGTCGGACGACGAGAAGAATCCTGCGCGCTCGACCGGCGTTTGAGAAAGCCAGCGGGGCCAAAACGATTCGACGTGATCGATCACGACGTTGTGAAGAAGGCCACCGCGAATATTCGCGTTCCACGTGGCGCTCTTGATCAGATCGTACTGCAGGTACGCGTACTTTGCCCGGATGACCCAGCCTTTGTAGAAAGCATCGGGCCCAGTCGCGGTTTGCTGGAACACGTCTGCCGTGATACGGATGCTGGCGCGGTCGCCGGCCGGCATCCTGAAGGTCAGGTACGCTCGCTCGAGGTCGAATTTGTTCGACGCCTTCGCGGGACCGGCATCGCCCCGGTATTGATAGTTCGCATAAAGGACTCCGGAGAAATCGACCGGAATGGAGACAGCCGCGGGAGGAGGCGGCGGCGCAGGCCTGGTCGTGTCAGCCGGCTGCTGGGCAGATAATGCCAAGGGCAGAGCCAGCAGTCCGAGTGCGACGATCGTGGTTGTCTTCATCGAGCATCTCCGACGCGTGTGTCAGCGATGCGTATAGTCTTCAATCTGGTCTGGAGCTGCGCAACCATTGATGCGGGGAGCGGAGCGTAATCGAGCGCCGCCGCCGTTTTCTCGCCGTCCTTGTAGGCCCAGCGCAGGAAGCTCACGAGCTTGGCACCCTTGACGCGATCAGGTTGATTCTGGTACACGAGAATCCATGTCATCGACGAGATCGGATACGAATCCTTGCCCGGCGCGTTGGCGATCGAGACGCGGTAGTCAGTGTTTTTCGGGAGCTTCATGCTGGCGGCCGCGGCCGTCACCGACGCGATCGAAGGCGTGATGAAGCGTCCGGCGGCGTTGCGGACGTTGGCGTATGGAAGATTGTTCTGTTTTGCATAGGCCAGCTCGACGTAACCGATCGATCCGGGCGTCTGCTTCACCTGTCCCGCGACACCTTCGTTGCCCTTTCCGCCAAGGCCGACGGGCCACTTGATCTCCTTGCCCTTGCCGAGCGAGCTCGACCATGACGGACTGACCGCGGAGAGGTAGTCGCTGAAGATGTAGGTGGTCCCGCTGCCATCCGAGCGGTGGACGACGAGAATGTCAGTGTTGGGAAGAGCTGCCCCGCGGTTCTGTGCGACAATCCGCGCATCATTCCACTTGGTGATCTTCCCGGCAAAAATGTCCGCGATCGCATCGCCGCTCAGATTCAGCGAGCGGTTGAGACCCGGGACGTTGTAGGTGATGACGACCGCGCCCATTACGGTCGGGAAATGGAGGACCGGTCCGCCCTTGGCGCTGGCGAGCTCCTGGTCGCTCATCGGTCCGTCGGAGGCGCCGAAATCGACCGTTTGTTCGGACAGCTGTCTGATGCCACCGCCAGACCCGATCGACTGGTAATTGATTTTGACGCCGGTGCTTTGAGCGTAATCGGCGAACCACTTCGAATAAATGGGATACGGGAACGTCGCGCCGGCTCCGGTCAGATCTACTGATTGTGCTGAAGCAACACCACCTGAGAGAAGCGCCGCCGCCGAGAAGGCGACAGCAATGCTGCGAACCGTTTTGATCACTTGTGACTCCGTGAGAGGAAGTTTGTCGCGTTACAAACTCTCTCAGGCACGTCACGAACAGTCACACGGGACGTAAAGGGTTTGTCACGACTGGGTGGCAATTGCTCCGTCGGGCAGGAAGACGCTGATCGTCGTGCCCGCGCCGACGACACTCTCGGCCGTGACCCTACCACCATGAGCTTCAACGAGATGCCTCACGATCGCCAGCCCGAGTCCGGTGCCGCCGGCCTCGCGCGACCGGCCGCTATCGGCTCGGTAGAAGCGCTCGAAGATTCTGGGCAGGTGCTCAGGCGGAATGCCGGTTCCCGTGTCGCTGACGGCAAGCGAGACTCCGTCGCCTTCGCGCATCGTCCTGATCGTGATCCGCCCGCCTTCGCCGGTGTGCCGGATCGCGTTCTCGACGAGGTTGAGGAGGATCTGCTCGAGCGCGGTCCGATCCGCGTAGATCGTTTGCGCGCCCGCATCAACTGTGGTGTCGAGCGTGACGCCCTTCGCTTTCGCGCTGGCCGCGACTCGGCCGAAAACTTCTGCTGCCAGGTCCGCGATGCGTATCGCCTCCGGCCGCGGCCTCCAGTGTCCGGTCTCGATCCGCGAAAGGTCCAGCAGCTCGTCTACGATCCGCTGCATGCGCTGAGTGTTCGTGAAGATCGTTCTTGCAAACTCGGCACGCATCGCCGTTGGCAGTTCACGATCCTGAAGCGTCTCGGCGAACCCGCCGATGATCGTGAGTGGAGTGCGAAGCTCGTGGGAGACGTTCGCGACGAAATCCCTTCTCACGGCTTCGAGCTTCCGAATGGGCGTGAGGTCGAAGAGGGCGACGACGGCGCCGCCGTTGACGAGGGGGCGCGCGGTCAGGGAAAGCGTCGTCTCACCGATGATCACCTCTTCCGGCTCGGTCTCCGTCCCACTCAAGGCCAGCGATATCGCGCCGCGCAACGTCGCCTCGCGCGGAAGGAAGTCAATCCCGAAGGGAATCGGCCGGTCTACTGAAAGCAGGCGGCGTCCAGTGTCGTTGATCCGCACCACTTCGTGCGACGGAGAAATCGCGATCACTCCTTCATTCAATGTCTCGACGAGGGCTGAAAGGATCGACTGCTCCGCCGCCAGCGCCGAAATTCGCGCTTCGAGTTGTTCCGCCAGGCGGTGGACGGCGTCGGCGAGATCTCCAACCTCACCTGGCGCGGCGAGGGCGGGGCGCCGGTTCCGTTCACCAGCTGCAAGCGAGCGCGCGACGTCCCTCAGGTCGGTGATCGGGCGCGAGACCGAGCGGGAGAAGAGCACGGCGAGAATGGCGGCCAGCAGGAAGGAGATGAGCCCTGCCACAAGCACCCCGCTGCGGGCTCTCGCGAAGATCTCCTCTACTGCGCTGGTCGTCACGGAGACCCGAGCGACGCCGCGCGGTGCCTTGACGGCTACGTAGAGCCGCTCTTCGCCGGTGGACGGGCTCATGCGCCGAACCGAGCCGACTCCGTTCTTCCGTGCTGTGATTACTTCCGGACGATTGCTGTGATTTTCGAGGCCCTGAAGCGCGGGCCCGTCGAATTCCGAATCACCGACTACATGTCCGGTTGAATCGATCAGAGTGATTCTGTGTCCGGTCGCGACACCGGCCTCATCCGCCAGTGAGTCGGGATCCACGCCCGACTTCCACTGCGTCGCCAGGAGTCTCGCCTCGCCGGCCAGGTCGTGAGTGGTTTCTTCGGTGATGCTCGTGTACAGCTGGTTGTCGATGATGATGACGACCGAGACCACCATCACTGCCACGATCGCGAGCGACTGGAGAAGCAGTCGGTGCGCGAGCTTCACGATCGCTCGCTGACGTTTCTAATGCGATAACCGAAGCCGCGCACGGTCTCGATCAGATCACCGGCTGGACCAAGCTTGGCGCGGAGACGCTGAACGTGCATGTCCACCGTCCGGGTCTGAATGTCCGGTGCAGCCTCCCAGACCGTCTCGAGCAGCAGATTGCGCGGCTGAACGCGGCCCTTTCGCTCGGCGAGCAGCAGGAGAAGCTTGAACTCGGTCGGAGTCAGATCGATCTCGCGCCCATCCACCGTCACTCGGTGTGCCGTGGTTTCGATCTTCAGCGGCCCAATCTGCTTGACGTCTTCCGATTCCTGGCGTCCCGCCTTCACGCGACGGAGAATCGCGGCGACGCGGAGCACCAGCTCCTGCGGACTGAACGGCTTGGTCAGGTAGTCGTCGGCGCCAAGCGTAAGGCCCTTTATTCGATCGCTTTCTTCCCGCCGCGCCGTGAGCATCAGCACCGCTATGCGAGAGGTCGCGCTGTCAGAACGAAGCTCCTCCATGACCTCGAGTCCCGAGAGGCCGGGGAGCATGAGGTCGAGGACGACTATCGATGGCTTATCCCGCCGCGCGGCGGCAAGTCCTTCGGGCCCGCTCGTCGCCGTCGATACCGAGTAGCCCGATTTGGCGAGGTGATACGCCACGAGCGCAACGATGTCGGGCTCGTCGTCAACGACTAGGACGCGCTCTACTGCAGCGCTCTGTTCGGTCACGGGTGGAAGTTGTCTGCTCCCCCAACGTCGCGTCAACTCGCTGTCTGTCACGAACACGTGACAATATCGTTGCACTCCCTCGCCCGGGGCCGCGCCGCTAGCTTTGCAATTCACCCAGCGAAGCGGCTTTCAGAGGAGATGACATTGCGAGCGCTTGACTCCATTCTGTTGCTGACGCTGGCCTGCGCCCCCGCGCAGCTGCCGCGTTCGACGGAGCCGGTCGATCTCGTGATCGCCACTACAACCGACGTTCACGGGCATCTCAGGGGGGCCTGGGACTACCACGCCAACCAGATTGACGCGGTGCGCGGCCTGTCCCGGGCAGCGACGATTGTGGACTCGGTTCGCGCCGCCAATCCAGGGCGGGTCGTCCTGCTCGACGCCGGGGATCTGCTCCAGACCATCCTTCCAGCGCAGCCGGTGCCTGCGGCGCGGATCATCCCTGGTGGACAGCCACCATTTCCTGCCGGAACTCGCTTCCTTCGAATCATCGCTACCAACGACTTCCACGGCGCGCTCGAGCCACGACCAGATGCGAACGGTGTACGCCGCGGCGGAGCTGCCTACGTCGCCGCAGCTATCGACCGTGCTCGCAGCGAATGCGCCCCCCGCTGCGAGATTCTTTTGCTCGACGCGGGCGACATGTTCCAGGGCACGCCCGCGTCCAACCTCGCGTACGGCCGGCCGGTGGTGGAGTACTACAATAGAATGGGCTATGCCGCGGCCGCTCTTGGCAACCACGAGTTTGACTGGGGAACCGACTCGCTGCGCGCCCGCATGCGGCAGGCGAAGTTTGGAATTTTCGGCGCCAACGTCCGTTACACCGACGGGCGCGATGTGAAATGGATCCGCAACGACACGATCGTGAGGCGCGGCGCCGCGCGCGTAGGAATCATCGGCGTCTCAACCGTCTCCACTCCGACGTCGACCCGCGCCGCCAACGTCGTGGGACTGCGCTTCGACGATCCGGCGCCGATCGTGGACAGCATTGGAACGGCGCTCAGAAAGCGCGGCGCGAATTTCGTGGTGGTGATCGCTCACGCCGGAGCGAGCTGCGGCAGGGACGGAGCTACGGACTGCGGCGGAGAGATCATCGACCTCGCGCGCAAGCTCACGACAAAGGTCGACGCGATCGTGAGCGGGCACACCCACACGCTCGTCGATACCGAGATCAAGAGAATTCCAATCGTGCAGGCGCGCTCGAGTGGGCGCGCAATAGACGTACTCGATCTGCCGATAGGCAGCGGCTCGCGTCTACCGGTCCGGCATCAGGTGCGCGAGCTGGCCGCGGACACGATTCAGCCTGTCGCAGCGATTGATTCGATAGTTCGCAGGGCCGTGGCGCGCGTCGCCCCGCTTGTAGGCCGTCACGTCGCGACCATCCCGGTCACGCTCCCGCGTCAGGGTCCCCAATATCCACTCGGGAATCTCATCGCCGATGCGCAACGCTGGGCGGCGAAGGGAGACGTCGCGATCATGAACAACGGCGGCATCCGCACGGAGCTTCGCGCGGGCGACGCAACGTACGGCACGCTGTTCGAGATCCAGCCATTCGGCAACACGTTGTACTCTCTCACAATGACCGGCTCCCAGCTGCGGGGATTGCTCGAAGCCATGCTTGCCAGGAACTCAGTGGACGATCACGTCAGCGGCCTGACCATCAAATTCGATCCGGCCAGGCCCAAGGGATCGCGCATCGTCTCGGTGGCGATGGCCGACGGTGCCCCGCTCTCCGACGCGAAGAGCTACAACGTCATCGTCAACGATTTCCTTGCGACCGGTGGAGAGGGGTACAACGCGGGCGGGCGCGCCACTGCGTCGAAGCCGCTCAACATCGTGGATCTCGACGCACTCATAGACTATCTCAAGACGCTCCCGTCGCCGATAGCGGCTCCGACCGAAATTCGCATCGCTCCGATCTCACCGTGAGCGATACCGTCCGCATCTACATCAATGGCCGCCCGCTCGATGTCGACGCCACGGCCACCGCTCTCGAAGCGGTCGAAGCGTGGGATGAAACGCAGGCTGTGGCAGTGCGTAACGGCGACCGGATGATCACCGACAGCCGCGGGATCGTGACGGCCAACAATACCCCCGTGCACAACGGCGCGATTTTTCGCATCGTTCGCGCTCGGCAGTCTGCCGGCGACGACCCGGACTTCAACCCATTGTAATGCCACTTTCGATCTTCTCCAGCAAACTCCGCCAGCTCCCCAAGGCGGAGCTGCATTGCCATCTGGACGGCTCTCTCCGGCCGGCAACGCTTCTGGAGCTGGCGAGAGAGCATCGAATCCAGCTACCGAGGCATACGTCCGAGGATCTGGCGGAATTCATGAGGGTGGACGACGCCGAGAGCCTCGATGACTACCTCCGGCGCTTCGACGTGACGATCTCTGTCATGCAGAGCGAGGATGCGCTCGAGCGCATCGCCTACGAGCTGGCCGAGGACGCCGTCGAAGACGGCGTGCGCTACATCGAGGTGAGAAATGCCCCGCTGCTAAACGTCGTTCAGGGGCTCACGCTCGTGCAAGCGGTCGAAGCGCCCCTGCGGGGGCTTCGTCGCGCCGAGAAGGACTTCGACATCACCGCGCGGTTCATCATCTGCGCGTTGCGCCAGTTGCCGCCTCAGAGCTCGCTCGAGATGGCCAGGCTCGCCGTTGAGTTCAGGAACGACGGCGTAGTTGCGTTCGATCTGGCGGGAGGGGAGAGAGGGAATCCTGCGGCGCGCCATGTCGAGGCGTTCAGATACGCGCGCGAGCACAATCTCGGGGTCACGGTTCATGCCGGCGAAGGCGACGGGGCCGAGTCGGTGCGGGAGGCCGTGCACGTGTGCGGCGCGAACCGAATCGGCCATGGAACGCGACTCTTCGAGGATCCGGAACTGACACAGTACGTCAACGATCGACGGATCGCGCTCGAGGTCTGTCTCACGAGCAACGTGCAAACGCGGGTCGCCGATTCATACGCAACGCATCCATTCCGCGAGTACTTCGACCGCGGCCTCAACGTCACGCTCAATACCGACAACCGCCTCATGAGCGGGACGACCCTCACGGATGAATACGTTTATGCGGCCGAGCACCTCGACCTCACCGTGGAAGAGCTGGCCGGTATTGCGCTCAACGGCTTCGAAAGCGCATTTCTTCCCTGGGAGGAGCGGCTCATGCTGATCGAGGAAGTGTCGGACAAGATCGAGCAGCTGATCGGACCGGACGAGTGAAGAGCGAATACTCGACCGAGGCGGCAGTCAAAGCCGCGGCCGCGATCCGCGGGCGCGCCGAATCCCAACAGCCAAAGATCGGGATCATCCTCGGCTCCGGGCTGGGCGGGCTGGCAAAATCCATCGGCGACGCCATTCGCATTCCATTCCGCGACATTCCGGGGTTTCCCGAGCCAACGATTGCCGGACACGAAGGCGCCGTCATCGTCGGGTCGCTGGGCGGGCGCGAGGTTGTCGCGCTGAGCGGTCGATTTCACATGTATGAGGGCCATCCCGCCTCGCTCGCGGCGTTTCCTGTCCGCGTGTTTCACGCGCTTGGCGCGCAGGAGCTCTTCGTCTCGAATGCGGCCGGCGGGATCTCGCCCAAGCTGGCAGTGGGAGATCTGATGATGATCTCGGATCATCTCAATCTGATGGGGACAAACCCGCTCGTTGGCGAGGCGCAGAAAGGCGAAATTCGCTTTCCTGACATGACCGACGCATACAACCCCCGTCTACGGTGGCTTCTGCGCACGTCGGCGGAGAAGCTCGGCATCACGCTTCGTGAAGGCGTGTACGCCGGGCTTCTGGGACCTTCCTACGAGACTCCGGGCGAAGTGAAGATGTTGAGGTTACTCGGCGCCGACGCGGTTGGAATGTCGACCGTACCTGAAGTCATCGTGGCGAGAGCGCTGGGTATGCGTGTCGCGGGGGTGAGCTGCATCACCAACGCCGCGGCCGGGGTCACCGGTGCGGCGCTCAGCCACGAGGAAGTGCTGGAGACTACCAACCGCGTCAGCGCGGCCTTCGAGTCGCTGGTGACGGAGTTTGTCGCGCGTTCCGCCGCGCCCCAGTTGTACGCGATCAGATAGATTCGCCGGCGGCTGCCGGGCGGTCGTCAGCTGTCCTGGGCAAGGTGGTTCAGAGGCCCGTGACCAGATCCGAGCCCGGGAGCGGTGGCGATAGCGTTGTGAACGTAATCGATCGCGCTGCGGACTGCCGCGTGCAGCGATTCCCCCTTCGCCAGCTGCGCCGCGATTGCCGCCGACAGAGTGCAGCCGGTCCCGTGGGTGCTGGTCGTGTCGAGGCGCTGGCCGCGAAAAGTGCGCACATCTCCGTCGTACAGAACGTCCACGACCCTGTTACCCGAATCGAGGTGACCGCCCTTGATGAGCGCCGCTTGCGCTCCCATGTCGTTCACAAGCATTTCGGCGGCGCGCACCATGGAGTCTTCGTCGTCAATCTCCTCGCCGGTGAGAATCGCCGCTTCGTGTATGTTCGGCGTAACGAGAGCAGCCTGCGGAACCAGCTCGCGCCGGATCACTTCGATGGTATCAGCCTCGACCAGCACATCGCCCGACGTCGCGACCATCACCGGATCAAGGACGTAGTTGTGGAGCTGGTGGTCGCGAATCGCCGCGGCGACGATCGACGCGACTGCCGCGCTCGCGAGCATCCCGGTCTTGAACGCACTCGGGAAGAGATCCTCGGCGACGGCATCGATCTGGGCGCGAACCATCGCCGGCGATACCGGCTCCCAACTGTTGACACCCCGGGTGTTCTGCGCTGTGATGGCCGTGATCGCCGACGTTCCGAACACGCCGAATCTCTGAAAGGTCTTCAGGTCGGCCTGGATCCCGGCACCGCCGCCCGAGTCGGAGCCCGCGATGGTGAGCGCAATCCTCATGAACGAAAGATGCGCCGCGAGAGATCACGGCGCATCATCAACGGCAAACCGACTGGGTTACCGGACCTGGCGCGGAGGCGGCGATGGCGGCAACGACAGAATTCTCGCCTTGAACGAGTGGAAGTTTCGTGTGTCGGCGCCCAGTGATGCGAGCTTGCCGGGCGTCAGCTGGTTGATTTGCGCTTGAACCGCCTGAATGCGGTCCTCTTCGAGCGGGTGCGTGAGGAACATCGATTCGACAGCGCCGGGATGGCTTTTCCGCTCCTCGAGCAGCTTCCGGAACATGGTTACCATCCCGACCGGACTGATCCCCGCCCGCACGGTGTTGTTGAACCCTTCCTCATCCGCTTCGGCCTCGTCCTGACGGCTGAACCGCGCGAACACCGCGCCGCCGAGGACGTTGATCGCTGCGCCGGCAGCCTGGCTGTTGCAAACGCTCGTGAGAACGCACGCCAGGGTGACGCCGATATTCGCTCCCTGCGCCTTCTCCATCTGCTTCACCGTGTGACGCCTCACAACGTGTCCGATCTCGTGACCCAGCACGCCCGCGAGCTCGTCCATCTGGTCGGCGCGCTCGATGAGGCCTCGATTCACGTACACAAAGCCGCCCGGAACGGCGAAGGCGTTCACTTCCTTGGAGTCGACAATGAAGAATTGCCAGTCGAGATCACGGCGTGCGGTGAGCCGCGCAATGGAGTCTCCAAGGACGTTGATATAGCGATTGATCTCCGGATCCTGGACAATCGGTAGTTGCGCATTGATCTGTTGCGCATATTCCTGTCCCATCTGCACTTCCTGCTGCTGCGAAATGCCGCACGCAGTGAGGGAGCAGGTAATCGCAATAGCTACGACAATTCGCTTCATCGTTACTCCAGCAATGAGATTTCAAGTGAGACGCGGAGGCAAATCCTATTCCAGCTGAGCCCTGTAAAACCAACACGTGAAACTTCTGACACTGGCACGCGATCTCGGGCGCAGAAAGGCGCGCGAAAAGCATTCGCTCTTCGTCGCCGAAGGTGTACGCTCGGTCGAGGAGCTCCTCCGCTCGGACCTCGCGGTGCGCGGCGCGCTCGTCGCGCCCCAGCTCGCCGACGCTCCCCGAGGCCAGGCTTTGCGAAAGATTCTGGACGAGTCCGGCATCGAGGTGACCGAGGTCTCCGAAAAGGACTTCCGGTCTGCCGCCGAAACCGAGTCGCCGCAAGGCGTCATCGCGATCGGAGAGGTTCCCGAGCGCTCACTTGATACACTCGATGTCGCCGGAGTGTGCCGCTTGATCGTCCTTGATGGGGTGCAGGACCCCGGCAACGCGGGCACCATCGTCCGGACCGCGGCGGCACTCGGCGCCACGGCGACGATCGCGCTGCCTGGCACAGTGGATCTGTGGAACCCCAAGGTGATCAGGAGCTCGATGGGCGCTCAGTTTCAGCACCAGGCATTCCACGCGGGCATTGACGACCTACTGAGCTTTCTCGCGGCGAAAAAAATCGACCTGTGGGCGACCCAACCAGGCGGAAGCCCGCTGGATAACGGCCGCGCTCCACTGCGACTCGCGATCGCCGTCGGCAACGAGGGCTCCGGATTGTCTCCGGCGATCCGCGCGAAGGCGCAACGCACTGTTTCCCTTCCGATCGCCCGCAACGTCGAATCCCTCAACGTCGCGGTTGCGACCGGAATCATTCTCTACCAGCTTCGATCATGATTGAAATTCTTGAAGGCATCTACGTGTTCGTTGTAGGAGCCGTGATTGGCTCGTTCCTCAATGTCTGCATTGGACGTTGGCCCGAAGGCCTCTCAGTCGTGAAGCCGAGGTCGAGGTGTCCCAAATGCGGCCACCAGATCAAGGCGAGCGAGAACATCCCGATCGTGAGCTGGCTGATCTTGCGCGGAAAATGCAGCAGCTGCCGCGAGCGCATCTCGATCCAGTATCCGATAGTCGAGCTGCTGGTGGGATTGATCTGGCTCGACGCCTATGGCCACCTGGGCATGACGTTCACCGCTTTCCGTGTAGCGGTGTTCGCGACCGTTCTGCTCGGGATTGCGATAACAGACGCGAAGCACTTTCTGATACCAGACGGGTTCACGGTTTTCGGGTTGTTCTTCGTCCTCCTGACCTCGTTTGTCGCGTTGTACCTCCGGGAAGCGGAGCCGTTCGCCGGTCCTTGGGACGCGATTCTCGGCATGTGCGTCGGTGCGGGCGCGATCTCGATCGTTGGATGGCTAGGCGAAGTGTGGCTCAAACGTCCGGCGATGGGGTTTGGCGACGTGACGCTCATGGCTGTCGTGGGGGCGGCGGTCGGGCCAGTGCGGTCGCTGCTGACGATCTTCATCGCCGCCGTGCTCGCGCCGATAGTACTGCTGGCAATCGTGTATCCACTATCAGCGCGTGGACTCGCCGACGACAAGGGGCAGACGGAGCTCGCCCTCGAAACGGGGGGAGGATGGCGCAAGCGCGAGCTTCCCTTCGGCGTCTTTCTTGCGCCCGCTGCGCTCGTCGCCTTGGTTCACGGAGATGCGATCATCGCGTGGTATCTGCGCGTCTCCGGGCTTTGAAGCGGTCGTAACACCTCCTCGCCCCCCTCAATCTGTGTGCAATGAGCGTTCAGCTTAAGCGAAGTCTCTGTCTGGCCTGCGGCGCGCTCCTGACGCTGGTGTCCGCGTGTGAAAGCCAGAAGCCGAAATACGAAGGCCCGTATGCCGCGGAAGTCTCGGAAGCGATACCGATGATCGAGAAGGCGGTTGGGCTTACCTACAAGACGCCGCCAAAGCTCGAGACGCGCTCGAAGGAGCAGGTGCGCGAATTCGTGACGAAGCAATTCACCGACTCCCTGGCGGCGCACGACATAGCGGGCCAGGAGGCGGCGTACAAGCTGTTCGGGATGATCCCCGACACGCTCAAGCTGCAGGCGTTTCTCACCAGCCTGCTGGAGGAGCAGATCGTTGGCTACTACGATCCGCACACGAAGGTGCTCTACGTCGTCGACGGCGCTCCCAAGGATATGGTCGCGTTTACCATCACGCACGAGCTCGTGCACGCGCTGCAGGACCAGTACATCAGCCTGGACTCCGTTCAGAAGGTGAAGGACGACAACGACCGGCTATCGGCGGCCCAGTCCGTCTTTGAGGGGCAGGCAGTCTACGAGCAGATCTCGATCGCGCTCGGCGGCTCCAACATCGCGATCAACCTCCCCGGAGGCTGGGACCGGATCAGGGAGATGATACGCGAGACTCAGGGATCGCAGCCGGTTTTTGCAGCCGCTCCGCGAATAATCCAGGAAACGCTGATCTTTCCGTATCTGAGCGGCGCCGAGTTCTATCGCAACTACAAGGAACGGAGGCCGGGCTCGATCATCTACAAGGACATGCCGGTATCAACGGAGCAAATAATCCATCCCGCTGCGTTTTTCCTGACGCGCGATAATCCCACGCGAGTCACGCTGGGCACGTTGTCCAACGCGACCAAGGTATACGAGAACGACCTCGGCGAGTTTGAGACTCGACTCTTCCTGTTCCAGCAGCTGAACGACCAGAACGAGGCGGTGCGCGGCGCGACCGGATGGGACGGCGATCGCTACGCCGTCGTGAACACACCGCAGGGCAAGGGGATAGTGTGGCTCACCGTCTGGGACTCGCCGGTGGAAGCAGGCGAGTTCTTCCATATCGCCGGACAGGCTGTCGAGAAACGCTACTCGACCAAGCCGGCGAAGACTTCGACCGACCTCGTCAAGAATTATTCAGCGGCGGGAAGAACACTCCGGGTCTCGACCATGGAAATTCAGGGTCGCCCGGTAGTGATCTATGTCGACATTCCCGCGGGAGCGAACCCCAACATCATCAACATCGCGCAGGTGACGCTCGCGGAGTAGCTAAAGGCCGAGCAGCTTCTGCAGGCCGAAGGTGCATACTCCGATCAGCCCCCCGAGCACGTATCCGGTGGTGATGATCAGGTTCAGCTCGTTCTGAATTACGTTGCGCAAGATCTCCTCGACGCGCTCCACGCTGAACGCCATCACCTTGCGCTCGACCATCGCCTGCACGTCGAGCTTTTTGATCAGCTCGGGAAGCTGGTCATGCACCCACTCCCAGATCACCGGTGCCGCCTGCGCCGCGAGCCTCCTTGGCGCCTCTGGATCTCTCTTCGCTTTGACGTCGCCGAGGATATCGGAGATCGGCTGCTGCAGATAGGTAAGGATCGCGTCGTGGATCGCCTTCGAGATTTCTTCCCTGATCTCGGGCTCCTCCAGCAGACCGACGACCTGCTCGACACCATCGTTCTCGATTGCATCGAGGACGGTGTCGAATTTTCTCTCCGTCATCATCAGCTTCGCGAACACGCGCTCGTGAAAGCGCATGTCCTCGACGAAGCGGTTGAACATTGCGTGCAGAGCCGTGCGCAGCTTGAGTCGCGTCGTCGGCTGCCCGAGGAAGGCGCCCAGCTTCGTCATCGCGACCGGCAAGTAGGCCGTCATCGCGCCCTCCAGTGCCGTGACCACCGCGGGCGGAACCTTGTCGATGAGCGGCTCACGCGAGGTGAGGATCGTCGTAATGACGTCCTCGAGCCGCGATTGGAACGCCACCAGCAGCTCGGGACGGGCGAGCTCGCGTTGCAGATCTCCGGGCGTGAGCAGGCGCTCGCCAACGGTGCGGCCGAGACTCTTCGCCAGGCGCGCCTGGTTCTTCGGGATCGCGCCCTGAAATCCGAACCGCTTCTGCTTCGGATTGAAGAGCATCCACACCGCTACGGTATCGGAGAGCCCACCCGCCAAAGTTCCGACGAAGACGTGGATGCCGAACTGGACCCAGCTATTCTCGAGATTCACCTACTTCGTGACTGCTCCTGCCGACTCCGACCGGTTGATGGAAGCGGTGGTCGAATCACCGACCGCGTTCTTGGCCGGCACATCGCCGTGCGGCTCGGCGGCGTCAGCGAGGGTGCCCGGTGGTTTTGGAAGCAGCGCCAGGTGAATGATATCGTCCATCGTCGAGACGAAGGTGAAGGTCATGCTGTTCACCACCTCGTCGGGGATGCCGCGCAAATCCTTTTCGTTTGCCTTGGGCAGAAGCACCTGTCTCAGTCCAGCGCGGTACGCGGCCATGACCTTCTCCTTCACGCCGCCGATCTCCAGCACCTTGCCCCGGAGTGTCATCTCGCCGGTGAGGGCGATGTCGCGACGGACGGGACGGCGGCTCAGCACGCTCGCGATTGCCAGGGTCACCGCCGCGCCGGCGCTCGGACCATCCTTCGGAATTGCGCCGGCGGGAAAGTGCACGTGCAGGTCAACTTCCTTGAATTCGAGATCCTGGACGCCGAGCGTGTGGGCGCGCGAGCGAACGTAGGAATACGCCGCATCGACGGACTCGCGCATTACGTCGCCAAGCTGTCCCGTGACGGTCAGGCGTCCCGTACCGGGCATGCGGAGCGCTTCGATGACCATCAGGTCGCCGCCCGTGGCCGTCCAGGCCATGCCCGTGACAGCTCCGATCTCCGGCTCCTGCTCCGCGTCCTCGAGCGTGTAGGTAGGATTCCCGAGGATCTCGATCACCATCGGATTGTCGACGATCCAGGCACCCTCTTCGCCATCCGCTTTCTTGCGGGCGCGCTTCCGCATCAGCGCGGCGATATTCCGCTCGAAGTTTCGGAGTCCCGCCTCGCGCGAATAGCGGCTCGAGATGAAGCCGAGGACTTCGTCGGTGAACTGGATGTCCTTGTCGGTGATTCCATGCTCCTCGAGCAGGCGCGGCAGCATGTAGCGCCACGCAATCTCGACCTTTTCTTCGACCGTGTAGCCGAGCACGCGGATGACTTCCATGCGGTCGCGCAGCGGCGCCGGAATGTCGAAGAGGTTGTTCGCGGTGCAGATGAAGAGAATGCTCGAGAGGTCGAACGGCAGATTGAGATAGTGGTCGACGAAGTTCGAGTTTTGCGACGGATCGAGAACCTCGAGCATCGCCGCGGTAGGATCGCCGGACGGACCTCCGCTGGTCATCTTATCAATCTCGTCGATCATCAGCACTGCGTCTCTCACTTGCACCCGTCGCAGCGCCTGGAGGATCAGGCCCGGCATCGCGCCGACGTAGGTGCGGCGATGTCCGCGGACCTCCGCCTCGTCGCGCACCCCGCCAACTGAAATGCGGTAGAAGGCGCGGGTGATGGACATCGCGATTGCTTCGCCGAGTGAAGTCTTGCCCGTGCCCGGCGGGCCGACGAAACAAAGAATCGGACCGTGCGGATCGCCGCCGCGGAGCTTCCGCACCGCGAGGTACTCGGTGATGCGCTCCTTCGCCTCCTTCAGGCCATAGTGTCTTGAATCGAGAAGCTCTTCTACCTTTTTCAGCTCGATGATTTCGTCCTTCGACGACTTGACGTTCCACGGCAGCGCGAGCATCCAGTCGAGATAGGTGCGAATGACCTGATATTCGCTCGAGGCGGGGGACAGGTTCCGCATCCGTTCGATCTCGCGACGCCCTTCCTGTGCGGCTTTCTCGGGGAGGTTCGCTTCCTCGAGCTTTTTCAGCGTCTCGATCGCTTCCTTTTCGCCCGGATCTCCCTCACCCAGCTCCGATTGGATCGCGCGCAGCTGCTGGCGCAGATAAAACTCGCGCTGGTGCTGCTCGATCTTGATCTCCGTCTGCCGCTTCACATCCTCGGCCACGCGCGCGCGCCCGACTTCGCGCTCCACCCGGCCGAGCAGGAACTTGAGCCGCTGGCCGATGTTGAGGCGCTGAAGAATCTCGTCCTTGTCCGAGACCTTGAAGTTGAGATTCGTCGCGGCGAGATCCGCGAAGCGTCCCGGATCGGAGATGTTCATCTTGAGGATCGCCGGCACTTCGTCCGGAATCCGCTCGATCAGCTCCGCCAGCGTCTCGGCCCCGGCGACGATACGGGAAATCAGATCGTCCACCTCGTTCGCATCGGGTGCGATCTCTTTCGCCGGTTTGACGCGGACAATCGCGAATGGCTCGGTTTGCACCACTCCCTCGACGACGAGGCGTCGCAGTCCCTGTAGCGTGATCTGAACCGTTTCGCCGGGGAGATTGATTCGTTCGTGCACGCGGGCAGCGACGCCGACACGGCCGACGAAACGGTCCGGGTCGAGCACATCGTCATGGTCGCCGCTCGCCACCACCAGTCCAACGATCAGGCCTGCGTGCTCGTTGGCCTTGAGCAGGGCGAGGTTCTCAGGCGCACCCATCTGAACGGCGATCGTGCCGAGTGGATACACAATCGTGGATCGAAGCGCCATGAGTGGCAGCGTCGATGGTATTTCGGCGTGGAGTATGTCGTCTTTACGCTGGGCGGGCGGCATCCAGTCCCTCTCGAACGGCGTGATGCTTCAGTTGTTTCAGAAGTTAACGGCGCCTAAGTTTAAAGGCTATGTTCGAGGATCTGAGCGAAAAGCT
>JBGPHO010000017.1:0-18545 GCA_041484425.1 Gemmatimonadaceae bacterium | reverse complement strand
GAGGTTCTGCGAAAGTGTGGCGCGGACGAGAGTCGTCTCCTGGCTCCGGGCCGCGGGACTCACCTTCCCGACTGCTCCTGCAGTCAGTGGCGTTTACGAGTCTGCGTTGGTGCCCGTTACAGTGGCGGGGCCGCACCGGCGTCAAACCGGTTTCCGTGGCTCCCGTCCGCGATCAATTGTTCGGCGAAGCTATCTACGTCTGAGCGCCTGCGCAAGCGCCAGGATCATCGTGCCTCCGATCAAGAGCGTAAGCGCGACGAGATAGCGCGAGTCGATCGAATTCGTCGGCGGAGGCGCGGGAAGATCTACCACCGCAACGGAGTTCTGGGGCATGTCGGAGGCGAGGAAGCGGCGGAAATTCCGCCCATCCACGGCGACCGGATCCTTTTCCTTCAGATTGGGGCCGGTGACGCTGCCCGCCTTTTCTTCGATCAGTATTTCGTAGATCCCGGTCTCCGACTCAAGCGGGAGCTTGAGCGGAAATGACTTTGCGGGCAGCGAGTACGAGAACGACAGCTGCTTGATTCCTGGTGCGAGCGGTGCGAACACACTGACTACCCCGTTCGCGTAGGAGACCGCGGCCGCGGAAATGTCGCCCTGGCTCACCTTGAAATCGCCGGCTCCGGGAGCGATGTGGGTCTGCCACGTAGCGCCAGTCGGCGTTTCGCCCGTCGCGACGCGCGTGACGGTGCTGTCATTCGAGAGGTCGTACACTTCGACGATCGATCTGAGCGCGTTGGCGTCGGCGGCCGATACCACAACGTGGTGTCCGCGCAGGCTCATCGGGACGTGCCCCGAAGTCGTGTCGAACACGGTAATCTCGCCATCGTTGCCGCTCACCTTGCCCTCGGCCAGAGGAAGAGTGAAATAGGCGATGCCGTCGTGCGACGCGGAGACGAAATAGACCGCGTCCTCGCTGCCGGTGCGCGAATAGCGAAAGGAGTAGCGACCGCGAGAGTCGGAACGAGTGGAGTCGAGTGGTCCGGCGCGGTCGGGGCCCACGCGGTGGAGGACGACCCACGCGCTCACCGGATCCACGCGATCGCCACCCGGGCGCACTACGCGTCCGGAAACCTGTTGTGGTACCGAGGGGAGAGCGGCCTGCATGAGCAGGACCGCCAGCCTACATATTGAACTTCCCAAAATCTTCGGGACGCAGGTTCTCGAGGTACTCCTTCAGCTGCTCGGCCGACATCTCGTCCGACGGCTCCGCCAGAGTCTCCGGAGGGGTCTGCCCTTCCTCGAGCAGAAGCGCGGTGAGGAGAGTCTCCTGGGCGAAGATCGGCGCTTCGAATCTGAGCGCAATCGCAATGCTGTCGGAGGGACGCGCGTCTATGTGCACCGCGCCGGACTCGCGGGCGATGTGAAGCTCTGCGTAGAAAGTGCGGTTCTCGACCTTCGTGATGTTGACGCGGCGCAGAGTGCCCCCCATGCCGATGATGAGATTCTTGCAGAGGTCGTGAGTAAGTGGGCGCTCGCGCTTGAGCTTGTTCATCTCGATCACGATGGATTCCGCTTCCGGCTGCCCGATCCAGATCGGGAGCAGTCGAGCGCCGCCCTTCTCCTGGAGGATGACAACGTAGGAGTTGGTGGAGCGGTCGAGACCAAGGCGCATCACTTCGACTTCGACGAGTTGCATGAAATCAAATTAACGTTGGGGCCGGAAAGGGGAAAAGCTGGCCACCAGGGGCGGCCAGCTTTTCTCGCACCAATCGCCGTGTAACGTCGCTACTTTCCTTCCACGGCCTTCCGCAGATCAGACACTCTATCCAGGCGCTCCCACGTGAAGAGCGTGCCCTTCCCGTTCTTCTTGGGCGTGCGGCCGAAATGTCCGTACGACGAGGTCGGGCTGTAGATCGGCTTCCTCAGATCCAGAGCGTTGATTATTCCCTTTGGCGTGAGATCGAAGACCTTGAGGATCGCCCTGAGGATCGCGGTCTCCGGGACGGTGTTGGTGCCGAAAGTGTCCACGTTGACCGACACGGGATCCGCGACTCCGATGGCGTAGGCGACCTGCACCTCGCAGCGCCGAGCGAGCTTGGCGCCCACAATGTTCTTGGCGACCCACCGCGCCGCGTAGCAGGCAGAGCGATCAACCTTGGACGGATCCTTGCCGCTGAACGCGCCACCGCCGTGGCGTCCCATGCCGCCGTACGTGTCAACTATGATCTTGCGCCCGGTGAGGCCGGCGTCGCCCTGCGGACCTCCGATGACGAAGCGTCCGGTGGGATTGATGTGGAACTTGATGGTCTTGTCGCGAAGCTCCTTCGGGATGACCGGCTCGATGACTTCGGCTATGATCGCCTCGCGGAGCTTCTTGGTGGAGATGTCCTCCGAATGCTGCGTGGAGACGACGACGGTCTCGACACCGACGGGAAGAGCGTCCTCATACAGAACGGTGACCTGCGCCTTGCCGTCCGGCCGAACCCACTTTCCGTCTTTCGAGCGGCGAAATTCAGCGAGGCGCTCCGTGAGACGGTGAGCGAGTTGGATCGGCATCGGCATCAGCTGTTCGGTCTCATCGCTGGCGTAGCCGAACATCATGCCTTGATCCCCGGCGCCGCCATGATCCACGCCCTGCGCGATATCGGGGGACTGCTTGTCTATCGTGCTGATTACCGCGCAGGTCTTGCAATCGAAACCCATGCCGGCGTCGTTGTAGCCGATCCGGTCGATCGTCGAGCGGACGATCTCGGGAACGTTGACGTAGGTCTTGGTGGTGATCTCGCCGGCAACGCAGGCGAGTCCTGTAGTTACGAGTGTTTCACAGGCGACTCGCGCCTGGGGATCGTCCGTCAGTATGGCGTCGAGAATGGCGTCCGAGATCGCGTCCGCAACCTTGTCAGGATGACCCTCGGTTACGGATTCGGATGTGAAGAGATGTCGATCGAGCACGAAATTCCTCTGGGGAATTTGAGGATGAGTGGTGGCAACGGTCGCACGCCGTACTATTCGTGTGCCGAGGATGTCTTAAGCCCACCTGAGCCTTCGAAGATATTTCCATCGTCGAATGTGGGCAACCCATCGCGCAAGAATGGCGCGTCTCCGAACGCCGTCATCAGCCTGCGCCTCAGCTCGCCTTCGGCCTCTCGGGCGGTCCGGGACTCGAGCGCGGCGTTCGCCGCTTCGGCGGCAACGGCGACGCTGACGCCCCGCACGATGCGCTTGACCAGTGGCACTGCTCTCCCGGCGACGCTCAGACACCGGACACCCAACCCGATCAAAGCGAACGCCATTAGCGGCTGGGATGCCATTTCGCCGCAGACCGCGACCTCCAGCCGATGGGCCACCCCGACGTCAACTATGCGCTTGATCAGCGTCAGCACGGCGGGGTGGAGCGGGGTGAAGCGCGAGGCGAGGTTTGCACTGCCGCGGTCAACGGCGAGCGTGTACTGCACCAGATCGTTGGTACCGATGCTGAGGAATGACACATCGTCGACGAGCGTGTGCACCGAGAGGGCGGCGGCGGGCGTCTCGACCATGACTCCGAGGGGAAGATCGTGCCTGTACGGCACTCCCCTCACGTCGAGCTCTCCCGCGGCTTCCATCAACAGGTGCTTCGCCTGCTTCACCTCGTCGAGAGTGATAATGAGCGGAAACATTATTCTGACGTCGCCGTGCATCGCCGCTCGCAGGAGTGCCCGCAGCTGAGTCTTGAACAGCTCGGGCTCGTCGAGACACATCCTGATCGCGCGCCAGCCGAGGAAGGGATTGGGATCCGTCGGGTAGCTGCCGACCGGAAGCTTGTCGCCGCCGACGTCGAACGTGCGAATCACCACGGGCCGTCCGCCGAACGCCTCGACCACGTGGCGGTAGGCGCGATACTGCTCCTCCTCGTCCGGCATCGTGGCCCGCCCCACCACGAGAAATTCGGTGCGCATGAGGCCGACGCCCTCGGCACCGCTGCGCGCCGCGAAGCCCGCCTCTTCCGGAAGGTCGACGTTGGCCCGCAGCGTCACCCAGTGACCGTCCAGGGTGATCGAGTCGGCGGCCGCGAGCGCCTGAAGCTCCTTGTCCTCCAGAGCCTCAGTCGCACGGCGCTCCCGGTAGGTCTTGATCTGCGACGGCGTGGGGTCGACGATCAGGATGCCGGAAGTTCCGTCGAGAATCACGTGCTCGTTCCCGGACAGCCGCTCGGTTGCGTCTCTCAGCCCGACGACCGCCGGCAAACCCAGGGACCGCGCGAGAATCGCCACGTGCGACGTACGCGTGCCCGCATCGGTGGCAATGCCGATGATCGCTTCACGATCCAGCTGCACCGTCAGGCTCGGCGTGAGATCGTGCGTGACGAGGATTCGATTGGATCCCTTCGGCAGATCGACCGGATCGTGATCCGGCAGGCCGAGCAGAATCGAGAGCACTCGGATGTGCACGTCGATCAGGTCGCCGACTCTTTCGCGCAGCAGCGGCCGCGCGTGACTCGCGAATTGCTGGCGCCACTCGAACAGAACCAGGTCGAATGCCTTCTCGGCGCCGAGGTTCTGCGTTATCAGCTCCTCGACCTGCCGCAGGAGCTCGCTGTCCTCGAGAATCGAAAGCTGGACATCGAAGATCGCGGCTTCCTCGGGACCGGCGTGCTTCTCGGCGCGCTCCCGCACGTGGTGAAGTCTCTCGCTCGCCTCTGCGAGCCCGGCATGGAAGCGCTTGATCTCGCCAGGTATCGCTTCGTCGGGAATGATGCGGTGCCGCACGTCCGGAACCTCCCACCGGAGAAGGTGGACGCGTCCGTCCACGATTCCCGGAGAAGCCGGCATGCCCGCGATTCCCTTTGCCACTCAGCTCTCTCCGAACTTGTTCGCGATCACCGCCGACAGCGCATTCAGCGCGGCTTCCGCGTCGTCGCCGGTCGCGCGCACAACTATCGTTGCGCCGCACTCGGCCGCGAGCATCATCACGCCCATGATGCTCTTGGCATTGACCTCGAGATCATCGCGCACGATGGTGATGTTGCTCTTGAATTTCCCCGCCGCCTTCACGATCTCGGCGGCCGGGCGAGCGTGTATCCCCAGCTTGTTCAGGATCTTTGCTTCGCGCTCAGGCATCAGGTCAGGACCGAGTAGAGAACGAAAACCGCGAGAACTCCAAGAGCGATACGCCAGCCTTCCGCGCGCTCCCGGAGCCGCGCGAGAAGCAGAATTCCAATCAACGCCGCCGCGATGATACCGCCCACCAGGCCGCGGCCCGGACCCGCCACGCGCTGCAGCGCGAGCGGGAGCGCCACGCCGGCAACCAGTGCAGCGGCGCATGCGATGTACTGTGGCCCCTCCCGAAGCACCCGATTCCCGAGCGCCGAGGCGACGTTCAAACCGCGCGAGAGACCACTCCGAAGTCCCCATGCCCTGAGAAGGATATGTCCGGCGTTGTACAGCAGCAGAAATGTACCAACGACCCCAAGTGGTGAGCCGCCGGCTCCGTAGACTCCGATTGCGACGATCGAGCAGAACGGCAGCCAGCTCGCCCACACGAGCCGGTCACCGACGCTACCCAGCGGCCCCGCCAGCGCCGTTCGAAAACGCTCGATCCTCTCGGGGCTCACTCCGTCGAGCTCGGCCCGGACCAGAGCGCCGACTGCGATCCCGGCCAGATACGGATGCGTATTGAAATAGCGCGATTCGCGCGCCAGCGCCGCCCGATACGCGGGACCGTCGATTCCTCCCGGCAAGAATCGGAGCGCGGGCTCCATGGTGAAGCCGATTCCAGTCCCATTCAGCGTCTCGTAGTTCCACGATCCCTGCATGGCAAGGAGGCGGAAGAACATCGCCAGCTTTGCACGCAGGGGCAGGTCAACCGCTCGGTTGGCTGGAGCTGTCATCTCGCTACCAGCAGGCCGATCCACACGAGAAGCCCGGCCAGGAGGAACCAGAGCACGTGTCGAACAGAATGGAATACTTTCCAGAGCGCTCCGCCCGCGACGATCGCGGCAATGACGACTACGACCGCGCGCGAGGGCGCCGAATCACTCCCCCAGATCGCCACTATTGCACGGACCAGCGGGGCAAAAATCATCATGGCTGTGATCGTCACGAGACCACCCCGCAACAGATCCATCGACATGCCGGACAGGTGGAGCGAGAGTAGAGCGTCCCGCGAACCGTCCTCGATTCGGTCGCGCGTTTGCTCGAGCCGCGCCGCGATCAATCGCCGGAGCACGACCATGCTCCACCCGCTGATGCTCGCGGTGAGAAGAGCGGCAAGCAGGCTCGCCGGAAGCGCGCCCGGCATGCCTGGCGGCTGTGCCGCGAATAACGCGCCTCCGACGACACCCGCCGATCCCCACTCCGGGTAGCGCGAAGCGCCGAATGGAAGAGTGTCCAGCGCGATCATCTCGAGCACCACCCCGATGAGCAGGCCAGCCGGCGCATGGCCGATGAACGTCCCCGCCACTGTGGCCGCAACGATTGGCCGCGATATCATCGCCTGGGGGAAGCTCACGACGTCGAGCCCCAGCAGTGCGCCGAGCAGCGCGATCGGAAGTGCCTCGAGCGGGCTCACCGCGACTGTCCCTCGATCACTTCCGAAAGCGGAACCGCGCGCGCCGACGGGACATCCTGCGCCGTCACCTCGACGCCAGCCGCCTCGAGCTCGTGCAGTTGCCGTTCTTCGTCCGGCGTGAGAAAGATGTAACGAAGCTTCTCCGCGCGGCCGGCTCGATGATGGATGCCGCCGAGATTCACGCTGCCGATCGCCTTGACGCCCTTGACGAGGCGATACATGCTGGCGATGTCGCCGGTGATGAGAAGTCCGGGCCGGGGGTCGGCCGCGTACCGCGCGTGATCGCGGACTGCGCTGCCAACATCGGCAAAGTAGATCTCCATCTCGGGCGGAATGGCCATTCGGTAGAGCTCTTTCTCCCAGTCGCTCGATGCGACCAGGTCATCGACAAGAACCAGAAAGCGAATATTGAGAGGCTGACCCCAACCCACCACGACTTGTCCATGAATGAGACGGTCGTCGATGCGGTAGAGGTTGATTCCCATCAGCGCCCGACCACGATCAGCGATGCCTTTCCTCTCTCGGCGGCCGCCCTGGCGGCCTCGGTCGGTGGGACGGAGGTGTTGAAGACGAAATCCAGCAGCGTCGCGAGGTTTACTCCGCTCACCAGGACGACCCCCGGGTCCTCCTTCACGATGCGCCGCGCGGCCAGTGTCGCGCTTCCCGCCGGAAGATCGGTGAAAATGACGCGAGCGCCCGTCCTGGCAATCTGCTCGCGAATCGCGCCTTCGATGTCTTCCGGCGTCATGCCCATCATCGAGAGCACGACGAGCTTGTCAGCCAGGCCGCAGATCTGTCCGACCGCGGACACCAATCCACCGGCGAACTCTCCGTGACCAACGACTATCGCGCGCGGTTTGTCCGGGCCGCCAACCGCTTCGTCATTCATGATCTTCCTGAAGATAAGCCTGGATGTTGCTCGCGGCTGCGGTCTTCATGCGACCGACGAGGCGTTCGTTGAACGCCTCGGCGGGGTTGATGCCGGAGTAGCGCAGCAAATGATTCAGCGCGATGACCTCGGCAATCACCGTGATGTTTTTGCCGGGGTTAAGAAATACCGTGATCTTGGGGAGCTCGACGCCGAGGATGGTCGTGGTCTCGGTGTCGAGGCCAGTGCGCTCCACGACGGCGTGCTGATCCCATTCCTCGAGTTGAACCACGACCTCAATGCGCTTCTGCTGCCGGACAGCGCGGATCCCGAATATCGCGGGGATGTCGATCAGTCCTACGCCGCGAATCTCCATGTAATGACGCTGCAGCTCGTGACCGCGGCCGATCAGGACGTCGTTTCCGCGCTTGCTGGTGATGACGAGATCGTCCGCGACGAGGCGGTGTCCGCGCTCGACCAGGTCGAGCACGCATTCCGACTTGCCGATGCCGCTCTTCCCGGTGAAGAAAAGCCCCACTCCGAACACATCGGTGAGGGAGCCGTGAAGGGAGACGGTCGGCGCGAATTCCATCTCCAGCACCGGCTTGATCCGCCGGTAAAACTCCGCCGTCTTCAGCTTGGTCCGGATAAGTGGCACGCCAGACGCGTTGGCGATCTCCTTGAGGCCAACGGGCAGCCGCTGCCCCTTCGTTACGAATACGGCGGGAATCGGGAACGAAAAGAACAGCTCGAGAATCTTCTTGCGATCCGCGGGCGAGAGCGACTGGAGATAGGTAATCTCGGTTTCCCCAAGCACCTGTAGGCGCTCCGCCGAGAATCGCTTGACGTAGCCCGCCAGCACGAGGCCGGGGCTCGACACCTCGGGGTTGCCGACGGGGCGGTCGAGTCCGGCACCGGGCTGCATCTCCTCGAGCTGCAGCGATCCACGCAGCCGGTCGAGCAGCTGTCCGACCGTTACCTTCGGTGCTGGCATCCCCACTCCGTTGTGTTCCGGCTAACTCGCGTCATTTGCGACAACTTCCTCCAAATGCGCGAGCGTTTCATTCGCTGAGCGATCCCAGGTGAAGCCTTCAGCGAAGCGCCGGGCTGCGCCGCCCAGCACATTGACGAGATCCGGCGACTGCACGAGTCCCCTCATCGCCGCCGTCATCTCCTGAGGGTCGTCCGGCGGTACGAGAAAGCCGGTCTCGCCATCGATCACCGACTCGCGGATGCCCGGAGAGTTGGCCGCGATCACGGGAGTCCCGCACGCCGCAGCTTCGAGGTTGCTGATTCCCCACCCTTCCTTTGGCGACGCCAACGTCGAGGCCCAGGCGCGACGAAGAAGGTGAACCTTCTCTTCCTCCGGAATGAAGCCGAGAAACTTTACCCTGTCACTGAGGTCGAGTGATTTTACCAGACCTTCGAGCGGAGCGCGATAGTCGCCGGTTCCGGCGATCTCCATCCTCGCCTCCGGAACGTTGAGGCCGGCGAACGCCCGAATGACGAGATCCACTCGCTTGTACTTCTTGAGCCGCCCGAGGTAGACGAACAGCGGCGCCTCGGACCGCTCCGAGGGGTTGGGAGTCAGCCGCGCCGAGTCGACTCCATTGTAGATCACGCGAATCGAGCTGCGCGGAATACCCCGCTTCACAAGGTCATCAGCAGTGCTCCTGCTGACGGCCTCGAATGGCACGCGGCGGTAGAGCACGCCAAGCGGACGCTCGGAGAGCCACACAGCCGCGGCAAGGGGCGCCGGCGCTTCGCGAAACACAGTCGCGCCGAAGAGGTGGTGCACCAAGGCAACGAGGTGGCGCACGCCCCATAGCGGCGTGTAGAGGGGAACCTTGTTGAGATCCTCGATTACTACGTCGTAGTCGTTGCGAGCGAGATGCTCGGTGTAGTAGCCGCGCGCGAGAAATGGATATGTGTGGCGCGTCCCGATTCGGTGAACGTCGATCCCGCCCAGATTCGCGCGCTGCGGCGCGCTCTCCCACGAGCTGCAGAGCAGGTCGACGGTATGCCCGCGCGCGGCGATGCGGCTGAAGATTTCCTGGAGGTGAAGCTCGGCACCGCCGGCCTGCGGATTTTGGGAATCCTGCCAGTTTAGAACAAGTATCCGCACTAGATCATGCCGGCCTGTCGAGCGAAAGCGTCAAGTACTCCGTTGACGAATTTGGCGCTGGCGGATGTCCCGAACCGCTCCGCCAGCCTCACCGCTTCCTGAATTGCGACGCGCGGCGGCGTATCTCCCTTCATCAGCTCGGCGGCGCCAAGTCGAAGCACGGATCTCTCGATGGCGCCGAGGCGCTCGAGACGCCAGTTGGTAGTGACGTCGGCGAGTCGCAAATCCAGATCGCTGCCCGCGCTCGCGACTTCTTTCACGAGCAGGCCAGCCAGCCTCCGCTCCTCCGGCGCCACTGCGAGATCGTCCCACACCTGGGTCGCCACCCGATCAAGGTTTTTTCCGCCCCGCATCTCGCACGCGTACAGCGCCTGAAGGGCCCGCGCGCGGGCGCGGGATTCAATCCGCATCGTCGGGATCCAGGCGACTATGGAGGTCGACCATCTCGAGCGTGGCCACCGCGGCATCCCACCCCTTATTGCCGTGCGCGCCACCAGCGCGAGCCTCTGCCTGTTCGTCGGTGTCGCAGGTGAGCACGCCAAACCCGATCGGCGTCTCCGAGTCTGCGCTCACCGCCGCCAGTCCGCGCGACGCTTCGCCGGCGATGTAGTCGAAGTGCGCGGTCTCGCCGCGGATGACCGCTCCGAGCGCCACGAGGCCGTCGTAGCGCTCGCTGGCGAGGAGCCAGCGAGCGGCAACGGGAAGCTCCCACGCGCCCGGAACCCAGACCACGTCGATATCCTCGAATGCGACCCCGTACTTGATCAGCGCCTCGAGAGCGCCGTCGACGAGCTTCTTTACAATTGGCTCGTTGAAGCGGCTGGCGAGGACGACCATGCGCCGCCCAACGCCGCTCGGCAATCCGTGAAACTCGGCCATCTACGAAGCGAAGAGGTGTCCGAGCTTCGCCCGTTTGGCTTCGAGGTAGCTTGAGTTTTCGTCGTGCGCGATCGAGATGATCGGCACCCGATCGTCGACACTCAGACCATAGCCTTCGAGTCCGACGAGCTTGCGCGGATTATTCGTGATGGGGCGGATGACCCTGAGTCCGAGGTCGAGGAGGATCTGGGCGCCGATCCCGTAGTTGCGTAGGTCGGGCGCGAACCCGAGCCGCTCGTTGGCTTCGACCGTATCGATCCCCTGATCCTGAAGCTCGTAGGCCTTGAGCTTGTTGAGGAGACCGATGCCGCGGCCCTCCTGATCGAGGTATACGATCACGCCCTTCCCTTCCTTCGCGATCATTTTCATCGCGGTATCGAGCTGCCATCCGCAATCGCAGCGGAGAGAATGGAAGACATCACCGGTGAGACACTTCGAGTGCATTCTCACCAGCACGCTCTCGTCGGGCCCAACCTCGCCGAAGACCAGCGCTATGTGCTCGTGCTTGTCGACGTCGTTGCGGTAGCCGACGATGCGCCAGGTCCCGACATCAGTCGGAAGCCTAGCCTCGGCGACGCGATGCACGAGGCGCTCGGTCTGGAGGCGATGCGCAACGAGCTGAGCGACGGTGATGAATGTGAGGCCGTGCTTCTGCGCGAAGCCCTCGAGCTCGGGGCGGCGGGCGCTCGAACCGTCCTCGCTCAGAATCTCGCAAACGACTCCGGCTGGAATGAGACCGGCAAGGCGGGCGAGATCAACGGCCGCCTCGGTGTGGCCCACGCGCTGGAGTACCCCTCCCTCTCGCGCGCGCAACGGCGGCACGTGTCCCGGACGGCGCAGATCGGTGGGAACGGTCTTGGGATCGACAGCGACACGGATTGTTTTGGCGCGATCCTGCGCGCTCACTCCCGTGGTGACGCCAAAGCGCTCGTCCGCATCGATGCTGATGGTAAAGGCCGTGCGGTATTCGTCGGTGTTGACCTCGCTCTGTTGAGCGAGCTCGAGCTGGTCGGCACGGTCGCCCGTAAGGGCGAGACAAATCCACCCGCCCGCCTGGCGGATCATGAAGTTGATCATTTCCGGCGTGACCAGCTCCGCCGCGCAGATGAGATCGCCTTCGTTCTCGCGATCCTCATCGTCGGCGACGACGATCAGCTTGCCGGCCTTGATGTCGGCTAGCGCCTGCTCGACTGTTCCGAAATTCATGATTCCTCTAATGGTCCAGCGAAAAATCGGTCTGGGAACTTAGCGCCGACGCTTCGCGGAGGTAGGGCTCCAGGAGCCGCCGCACATGTTTAGCGATTACGTCCGCCTCCACGTGCACCCGGGCTCCCGGCTTCAAATCACCCAGCGTCGTATGACGCAAGGTGTACTCGATCAGCGAAAGTTGCAAACCGCCAGGCTTCAGCTCGTTCACCGTGAGGCTGACGCCGTCGACGGCGATCGACCCGTGCAGCACGAAAAGCGACTCGATCGATTGTGGCAGAGACAAATCAACGAGCAGGGCGTCGCCGCTGCGCTCGACGGCCGCCACAACGCCAACACCGTCGACGTGGCCCTGCACGATGTGACCACCAAGCCTGTCCCCGGCCCGCAGCGACCGCTCCAGATTGACCCGCGTTCCTTTCTTCCAGTCTCCGATCGCGGTGCGCTCGAGCGTAGTCACGACCGCGGCGGCGTCAAACCAGCCGGCGCCGAATTCACGAACGGTGAGGCAGGCGCCGTTTACGGCGATGCTCTCGCCACTCTCGAGGTCGGTGAACGGAGCATGGATGCGAAGCTCGCGTCCGGCCTCGGTCTGCCGCACGCTCTCAACTTCGCCCACCTGCTCGATCAATCCGGTAAACATTCAAGCCTCACGCAGCGCGTACACCGACATCACATCTTCGCCAAACTCCGCGCGCCGGACTATGGGGAGCCTGGAGAGCGTCTCACGAAAGTCACCGGGCAATTCATCGAATGGACCGAGCGCGCCGGCGCCAAGAGTGATTGGTGACTGAAAGATAATCAGTCGGTCTACGAGGTTCTGCCGCAGGAACTCGCGCGCAACGCGGGCGCCGCCCTCGACGAGCAGGTGCTGAACCTCGAATCCGTGGAGCGCCTCCAGCGCTGCCGGGAGGTCTTCGGCCTCGAAGACGTCGACTCCGGCATTGTGCAGCGCGGCGAGGCGCGTGACGGGAGGGTGGTGCGCGAATACAACCGTCGGAGTTTCCCTCGCCGTCCGGACAAGCATCGATTCGAGCGGAGTCTCGGCGCCTCTATCGAACACGACGCGCGTCGGTGCCACCCGCGGGCGGATCGACCCCCGCGCCGTCAGCTGTGGATCGTCCGCGCGCACGGTGCCGAGTCCGACCGCAATGGCATCGACGTTCGCGCGGAGGCGCTGAACCTCCTTTCGAGACTGCTCGTTGCTGATCCATCGCCGCTCTCCCGAGGGATCGTTCATCTTGCCGTTGCTCGAGAGGGCAAGCTTGAGCGTCACCCAGGGTCTCGCTGGATTGGTGGCGGCGAAGAAGAACGGAGCATTCAGCTCCTTCGCCGCGATCTCTTCGATGGAAAAATCGACCCGAACGCCGTAGTCGGCGAGGTGGCGCGCGCCGCCGCCGGCCAGTGCCGTGGGGTCGGCGGCGGCGATGACGACGCGCTTCACGCGAGCCTCCAGAATCGCCTCCGTGCAGGGCGGCTGTTTTCCGAAGTGGTTGCAAGGCTCGAGAGTGACGTACATAGTCGCGCCCCGCGCGCGATCGCCCGCCGCCTTGAGCGCCACCAGTTCGGCGTGCGCGTCACCATAGCGTGCGTGGTACCCTTCGCCGACGACGACGCCGTCGCGAACGACAACAGCGCCGACCATAGGGTTCGGCGCTGTTTGACCCCACCCTTGCTGGGCGAGGACGAGCGCGCGACGCATGTACTCCGCGTCGCGCTCGTCGTTAGAACCCGAATCGAGCTCCGACCGATCCGTAGATTCTGGAATCGTCTGCTCGCTTGCCACTGAAAGTATTGTAAGTGTTGATTGTGCCGCCCGAAACCTGTCCAATTTCGCCGGTCAACTTCAGAATCAGAAGGTTGATCGACAAATCTGCAAAGACATTCGAGCGGGTGATGCTCTGCGACAGCGAGACCGGGCCGGCATTGGCCGCGGGTGTTGGCGGAACCGCGCGCGCAGCAACGTGGGCACGAATGTCCGCCGACGACTCATACTTGTCCTGACCGAAGCCGGCGGCGAAGCCGAACAACAGCAGGCTCTTGCTTGCGACAACGCGCCAGGCGTTGGTTTTCAGGCTGAGGTTATCAACCACAAGCGAATCATTGCCGGTGTTCGCTGCAATGTCCACAGTGGGCAGGTCGCGGCGAAGGTAACTCACCGAGATGCCCGGAACGAGCAGCGATTCCTGAAGGATTCCGACGCGCGCGCCGTATCCAAGCTTGAGCGAGCCGTTCGGAACCTTCACGCTCACGCCGCTGCTGTTGAACTCGGGCAGATACGCGGCGCTCACGAGCAGGTCAACGCCGCCGACATTGGTGATGGCGAGCGGAATGCCCCTGAAGATGCCGATCGCCAGATCGGCGGTAGGCATCGGAATGATCTGAGTCTTGGTATCGAACTGCGTGCTCGTCGCGCCGGTTACCGAGGGCGTGACGTTCTGAACCTGGGGAAGACTTCCCTGAACCGCGTTGACACGGACGCCGACGGAAAAGTGTCCGAGGCCGCCCAGGCTGCTGCCCTGACCCAGCGTGGCGTTACCGCCCGTGATGCTGGTGCCGAGCTGTGGCGCCATGTACTGGAAGAGATCGATCGCCTTCTGACATGCGTCCTGGGAGGCACGCGTTGCATCGGGGATCGGTGCACCCACGTTTCCTGGCGGGCAGCGCTGCGTATCCACCTGAGCGCCCGCGGACGTAGCCGCAAGCGCGATCGCCGCGAACGAAATGAACAAGTGAGCTTTCATCTATCAATTTCCTCAAGAAAGTATGACTGCGCCCGAACCGGGCTTGAGCGAGCCTATCTTCCAGCCCGCAACTCCAGCCGCGGATGCCGCCGACAACACCGCCTTTAGATCGGACGGCGCGCAGATGACGACCATTCCTACACCCATGTTGAACGTTCGGTACATCTCCGCGGGTTCCACTGACCCCGCGTCCATCAAAACCCTGAAAACGCTCGGGGTTTTCCAGCTCGAGACATCTATTACGGCGTCCAGCGTTTGCGGCAGAGCGCGATCGAGATTCTCCAGCAATCCACCGCCGGTTATGTGCGCCATCGCGTGAACCCGATCGAGCACAGGTTTTAGCGCTGACAAATACGACCGGTGCTCGGCCAGAAGAACATCCGCGACGCCCCCGCCACCACCCGGAAACACATCACCCATTCCCAGCTTCAATCGTTCGGAAATGATCTTCCGCGCGAGCGAATACCCGTTTGTGTGCAATCCCGAGCTTGGAAGACCGACCAGGACATCGTCGGCCCGCACACGGTGCGGGCCGAGAATCCGATCCTCTTCCACATAACCGACGATGAAGCCCGCCAAGTCGTAATCCGGCGGCGTGTACAAACCGGGCATTTCTGCCGTTTCCCCGCCTATTAGCGCGCAACCGTTCTCACGGCAGCCGGCGGCAACCCCCGCCACGACGGCTTCGACGACCAGCGGGTCGAGTTTTCCGAACGCCACGTAGTCGAGAAAGAAGGCCGGGAGCGCGCCCTGAACGAGGATGTCGTTGACGCAGTGGTTGACGAGGTCGCGCCCAATCGTGTCGTGGCGGCCCGCCTCGATCGCCACCTTGATCTTGGTGCCGACGCCATCGGCGCTCGAAACGAGCACAGGCTTCTCGAGATTCGGAGGGATCCTGAACATTCCACCGAAGCCACCGAAGCCGCCTACGACGCCCTTGGTGAACGTGGATTCGACGAGCTTCCTGATCCGATTCTTTGCCGCATTGGAAGCATCGATATCGACCCCGGCGCTTCCGTAGCGAAGCGCGTCGTCGCTCACGCGGGCAACTCCTCCTCGAATGCCACGAGCCGGCGCATTTCGCGCATGCGCTGATCGATCTCGGGCCGGGTCACCGTCATGAGGCGCTCGATCGAGAATTTTTCCACGGCAAACGAGCCCATGACAGAACCGTAGATCACGGCGCGCCGCATGTTGGCCTCGCTCAGATCGCCGGTCGCAGCGAGGTAGCCGATGAATCCTCCCGCGAACGCATCGCCCGCCCCTGTAGGATCGAACACGTTTTCCAGCGGAAACGCGGGCGCAAAGAAGATCGATTTCTCGGTGAACATGAACGCGCCATGCTCCCCTTTTTTGATGATGACGTGCGTCGGACCGCGCGCCATGATCCACTGGGCCGCCTGAACGAGATTTGCTTTCTCCGTAAGCTGGCGTGCTTCCGCGTCATTGAGCGTCATGAGGTCGACGTGCCCAAGGAGCTTCAGAACGTCGGCGCGCCGGCTCTGGATCCAGAAGTTCATAGTGTCGCAGGCGACGAGCTTGGGCTTCTCGACCTGCCCCAGGACGTCCAGCTGGAGGCGAGGGTCGATATTGGCGAGGAAGAGATACGGCGACGAGCGAAGCTTCTCCGGAATCTTGGGGCTGAAGTGGGAGAAAACGCCAAGGTGCGTCTCGAGAGTCTCGGCCGAGTTGAGGTCGTGCCGGTAGCGGCCGCGCCAGCGAAAGGATTGCCCTTCGGCGCGCTCGAGTCCGCTGAAATCGACACCGCGCTTCTTCAGGGGATCGAGCTTGTCGATTGGATAGTCGGAGCCGACGACCCCGACGACGCTCACCGTTGTGAGGTGACTCGCGGACGCCGCGAAGAAAGTCGCGGATCCGCCGAGGACGTCGTCCGCCTTTCCGAACGGGGTCTCGACAGAGTCGAGCGCAACCGAGCCAACAACGAGAACCGACATTCGCGCCTATATCGTTTGAGGAATGGTCAGGCTGCTAATGGTAACCGAGCGGCCGGCCGCGGCAACTACATTCTCTCCGGAGCCGTGATGCCGAGGATTTGCAGCCCGTTCCGCAGCACGATCTGGGCACCCCTCGCCAGGACCAGGCGGGCGCGCGTTACATCCTCGGCCTGCTCCAGAACGTGATGCTTGTGATACCATAGGTGCGCGAGCCGCGCCGTCTCCAGGAGATAGGTCGCGATGCGCTGCGGCTCGAGCGTTTCCGCAGCTGACTCGACGATTGCGGGAAAGTCGAGAAGCGCCTTGATCAACTCCTGCTCCTCCGGCTCGCTCAGCAGGTCGAAGCTCACGTCCTCGCCAGAAACCGACTCCCGATCTATTTCGCCGACGCGGAAGATGCCGCACATGCGCGCGTGCGCCATCTGGATGTAGTACACCGGATTTTCTTCCGAATGCGAAGCCGCCAGATCCACGTTGAAGATCAGCTGCGAGTCGCTCTTACGCATGAGGAAGAAGTAGCGCACCGCGTCGCGCCCTACTTCGTTCACAAGATCGCGAACCGTGACATAGCTGCCCGCGCGCTTGGAGATCTTCACCTCTTCGCCGTGCTTCATGACCGTGACCATCTGGTGCAGCACGTACTCGGGGTATTGCTCTGTCACGCCCACGTCGAGCGCCTGGAGGCCCGCGCGCACCCGCGTCACAGTGCTGTGGTGATCGGCGCCCTGGACGTCGATGGCCCGGCGGAAGCCACGCTTCCACTTGGTGACGTGGTAGGCGATATCGGGCAGAAAGTATGTGTACGTGCCGTCGCTCTTCCGCATGACGCGATCCTTGTCGTCGCCGAACTCGGTGGTGCGAAGCCAGAGCGCGCCTTCGTGCTCGTACGTTTTGCCGGATGCGACCAGAAGCCGCACGGTCTCGTCGACCATGCCTTCGGTGTAGAGCGACGATTCGAGGAAGTAGCGGTCGAAGCGCACTCCAAATGCCTGTAGATCGAGATCCTGCTCCTTTCTCAGCTCGCGCACCGCGAACTCGCGTACCGAGAGTCCCTCGCCGGCCGCGTTGTAGCGCTCGGCCAGCTCGCGGATGTACTCGCCGTGATAACCGCCCTCTGGAATCTGAGTCGCCTGCCCGCGGAGCTCATTGAGTCGCGCTTCCACGCTCGCGGCTAGATTGTCGATTTGAACGCCGGCGTCGTTGTAGTAGTACTCGCGGGTCACGTTCCAGCCGGTGACTTCGAGCAGCGTGGATATTGCATCTCCGAGCGCGGCCTGCCGTCCGTGACCGACGTGCAAGGGTCCCGTCGGATTCGCAGAAACGAATTCGACATTTACGACGCGTCCAGCTCCGACCTTGCTGGCGCCGTAACTCTCGCTGGCGGCGATGATGTCGCGCAGTCCCGAGGCAATGCGACCCGCATCAATCCAGAAGTTCATGAAGCCGGGTCCGGCGATGTCGATCTTCGACACGCCCGCGCTCTCGAGATTCATCGAGTCGCGAAGCCGCTCGGCGATGTCACGAGGACGAGACTTGAGCGGCTTGGCGAGAACCATGGCGAGGTTCGTTGCCCAGTCGCCATGGGAAGACTCTCGCGGGCGCTCCATCAGCGGATCCACGTCCTCGGGCGCGCCAAGGCCGCGCGCGGCACGAATCAGCTCGGTGCGGATCTGATCGGCAGCAGTCATTCGCTGCTTTTCGCTCTCCGGGACGTCCCTTTGGAGGCGGACTTCGACGCGGCCGCCGGTTTTGGGGCGGCCGCCGGTTTTGACTCCCCGCCTGACTTGGGATCACCGGGCGGTTTTGCCTCGGCACCGGACTTCGATTCTCCCTTCGTGCCCGCGGATTCCGTCGCACCGCCCCCGCTCGCTGCCACTTCTCCGGCCTTCGCTGGAGCGATCTGCGGCTTCTTGCCGTCCTTCCCGTAATCGGTGATGTAGAAGCCGGAGCCTTTGAAGACGAGTGCGCCGCCGGCTGAGATTTGCCGCACCGCCTTCTTGCCGCACGTCGGGCACGCGACTTCGCTTGGCGCGCCGCTAATGGAGCGATAAAACTTTTCGAACTCGTGGCCCGAGGGGCAACGAAACTCGTATGTGGGCATGTTGATCCAGGAGAGAAATGCGACTACGGTGAAAGGTAGTTTGCTGGAGAGAGCGGCTCAAGCGCGGAGAGCGACGATCGAGCGAAGGGTGTCCGGGCGTCGAGCAAGTCCATTGTCGCCTCGACGTTGAATTGCTCGATGGCCTTAGAGTGGAGGGCGGTAAAACCCCCAGTTT
>JBGPHO010000016.1:0-18986 GCA_041484425.1 Gemmatimonadaceae bacterium | reverse complement strand
TCCTGAAAGATGGTGTTGGGCGTGATGCTGTCGGCTATGGCCAACGCATACACGATGGGCTTGAACGACGACCCGGGTTGCCTCATTCCATCAACCGCGCGATCGAACTGCGAGTCGTTATAGTCGCGCCCGCCGACCAGGGCGCGAACATCTCCTGATGTCGGATCGAGTGCCACGACCATCCCCTGGAGATAACTCGTCGTGCGGCCCGACTTCGATCCCGGCGTCGAGCCTGGTGTGTATTTCGGATGCGCGTAGTCGGGCTGTGACTCGAGAGCCGCGGTCTCTTCCGCCAAGGCGCTCGTCGCCGCGTTCTGAAGAACGGGATCGAGGCTCGTGTAAATCCGATAACCGCCCTGGCTGACCGGAATCCCCGCTCGCGTCGCCTGGACGCGAACGACGTCGACGAACCAGGGCGAGTAGGCGGAATATCCGGCATTCGGAAACGTCACGAGCGGCGTTGCTTTCGCGGCCGTCGCCTGGGCGGGCGTGATGTAGCCTTGATCCTGCATCAGCGACAGCACGACGTTGCGGCGTTGCCGCACGCGGTCGGGATACTTGAGCGGATCGTAGAGCGCCGGCCCCTTGGGCATCGCCGCCAGCGAGGCTGCCTCCGCCAGCGAGAGCTTCGATGTGCTCTTGCCAAAATAGTGTCGCGCCGCGCTCTCAACTCCGTACCACCCGTGTCCGAATCCAATCTGGTTCAGATACCCTTCGAGTATCTGATCCTTGGTGTAGTGCTTCTCCATCTCGCGCGCCGCTGACTGCTCCGCGAGCTTCCGACCCAGACTCCGGTCGGTGCGGTCGATGATGGTCGGATGCATGTTGCCGACAAGCTGCTGAGTGATCGTGCTCGCTCCGCGTCGCTCTCCGAAGATGTTGTCCTTGAGGGCGCCCGCGATGCCGACGACATCGACCCCGTCGTGCTGGTAGAAGCGGTGGTCTTCCACGGCGACGAACGCCTGCGGCAGATATTTCGGCAGCGATCTGATCGACACGTTGGTGCGGATTTCCTTGCCGATCTCGCCGATCAGCGACCCATCCCGGGCCAGGACCAGCGATGCCTGAGGCATCGGGACGATCGTCCAGGGCTCGCTGTCGTTGGTCCCGGGCTGCTGCGCGCCCACGAGCCCGGGCGTAAACACAAGCGCGGCCAGAACGAGCGCGCGGAGCGGTTGATTGTACCTCTGCGCTATGGCAACTTCAGGAGGATGGATCGATCTATTCATCTCGTCGTAGTTCAGTTCAAGCCGCGAAAGGGCGACTATGCCACCAACATCGCCCGTATGGCCGGCATTTTTTCGCAAATCGACTCGCTCGACCCGCGTCCCGATGTCGCAGTCTTTGCTGAGACAGCCCTCACGGGCTATTTCGTCGAAGGGGGCGTCCGCGACGTCGCCATGACGGCCGGCGCATTCGCCCGGGACCTTCAGGCGCAGTACGCCTCCGCAGTTACTACACCGCGGGCACTCGATGTGTGCATTGGGTTCTACGAGGTGTGGAACAACGCCTTCTATAATAGCGCGCTCTATGTGACGCTGGGAGGCGACCAGCCGGTGATTCGCCACGTCCACCGCAAACTGTTCCTGCCGACGTATGGGATGTTCGACGAGGAACGATTCGTCGATCGCGGATTCGAGGTTCGGGCATTCGACACGCCATGGGGCCGCGCCGCGATGTTGATCTGTGAAGACGCCTGGCACAGCCTTACCGGGACCGTTGCCGCCCTCGATGGGGCCTCGATAGTCTTTGTCGTCTCGGCGTCGCCGGCGCGCGGGGTCTGGCCCCGCGAGGATGAGGGCGCGGTTCCAGCCAACCTGAAGCGGTGGGAGCGACTCGCGCGTGACATCGCCGAAGAGCACGGCGTTTTCGTGGCGCTCGTGAATCTCGTCGGCACGGAGGGCGGAAAGACGTTCGCCGGCGGGTCAATAGTCTGCGGACCGCACGGAGATATTCGCGCTCGTGCCCCTCTCTGGGACGAGACGATCATGACGATCTCGCTTGACCCGCATGATCTGACGCGCGCCCGATCCGACGCCCCGCTCCTCACCGACCTGCAGACGATGATGCCGCACCTCATGCGCACGGTCGATCGAATTCAGGCTGGTGAGCGGCTGGTGTTGAGCTACGACGACGAGCCTATGGAAGGCGGGCCACTCACTCCGGCGAGCCGAGGCGCGCGTACCGAGCGCGCCACAACCAGCGCGCGGCCGGCAAAGAGCCCGAAGAGCGGCGCGGGCACCGCTGACGCGAGTCGCAATGGCAGCGAGCCGATTGCCGTAATTCGCGCGCCCGAATCCCGCGCGGGCGCTCCGCCACTGGAGATCGATCCAGAGCTCACTTCCGGCTGGCTCATCTCCTTTCTGCGGGAGGAATTCCAGCGCCGCGGATTCGAGAAAGCAGTAGTCGGCCTCTCGGGCGGTGTCGACTCGGCGGTGACGGCCTATCTGTCCGCCCGGGCCCTCGGAAAAGAGAACGTGGTGGCCGTCCGCATGCCGTATCGCAGCTCCAATCCCGATTCGCTCGCCCACGCGCAGCTGGTGATCGACAAGCTCGGCATCCAGTCGCGTACCATCGACATCTCGCCGGCCGTGGACGGCTATCTCGCGAGCGAGCCGGATGCCGACCCGGCACGCCGGGGAAACGTGATGGCGCGGGAGCGGATGATCGTACTGTTCGACCAGTCGGCGAAGTATCACGCGCTCCCGGTCGGGACCGGCAACAAGAGTGAGAGATTGCTCGGCTATTTCACCTGGCACGCCGACGATTCGCCGCCAATCAATCCACTCGGAGATCTCTTCAAGACGCAGGTGTGGGAGCTCGCGAGATTCCTCGGCGTCCCCGATGTCATCGTGAGCAAGCCCGCGTCCGCCGACCTGATCGCGGGGCAGACAGATGAAGGTGATTTTGGAATCAGCTACGCCGAGGCTGACAAGATTCTGAACTGGCTGGTGAGCGGATACAGTCCCGCATCGCTGGTTGCACGCGGCTTCGATCCCGGCATGGTTGAGCTAGTTCGGAAGCGACTCGCCGGAACGCACTGGAAGCGTAAGCTTCCGACGGTGGCACTCCTCAGCCCTACGGGAATCGGAGAATCCTACCTCAGGCCAGTGGATTACTGACGCTATTGCTCCTGGCAGGACCCGCCGCCAAGAACGATAGCCGCTGCGGCGCGTTACCTGCTATTTTTTGGGACACAGCTCGACCCCGCCCGCCGGAGAAAAATGGCCACCCGAACCATCCCCGATCGCAAATCCACAGGATTACCAAACGCCCGCCTTTCGCCTGAGCAGCTCGTTGCGGCCTATCGCAACATGCTGCTGTCGCGTCGGTTGGACGACAAGGAAGTCCAGCTCAAGGGGCAGAACAAGATTTTCTTCCAGATCTCCGGGGCGGGTCACGAGGCCATTCTCACCGCGGCCGGAATGGTGCTGAAGTCGGCCTACGATTGGTTCTACCTGTACTATCGCGATCGCGCTCTCTGTCTCGAGCTGGGGGTCACGCCTGCCGAAATGCTGTATGAGGCCGTGGGGGCAGCGGTTGATCCTGCCTCCGGCGGACGCCAGATGCCGAGCCACTGGGGACACAAGGCGTACAACATCGTGTCGGTTTCCTCACCGACCGGCACGCAATTCCTCCAGGGCGTCGGCTCCGCGGAGGCCTCGCTCCGCGCGAAGCTGCTGAACATCTCGGAGGGTTTCAAGAAAGACGAGGTGGTGCTGATTACCACCGGCGAGGGCACGACGAGTGAAGGCGAGTTTTGGGAGTCCCTGAACACCGCGTCGAACCTCAAGCTGCCCGTCGTCTATCTGGTGGAGGACAACGGTTACGCCATTTCGGTTCCGGTCGAAGTGAACACAACGGGCGGCAACATTTCCAAGCTTGTTCGCTCCTTTCCGGACTTCTTCATCGAAGAGGTGGACGGGTGCGATCTGCTCGCCAGCTACGACGCGATGCAGCGCGCCGTGGACTATGCGCGGCAGCGGAAAGGCCCCGCTCTCGTGCACGCGCACGTCATCCGACCGTACTCCCATTCGTTGTCGGATGACGAGAAGATGTACCGCCCACCCGCCGAGCGCGACGCGGATGCCGCGCGTGATCCAGTGACGCAATTCCCGAAGTGGCTCATCAGCGAAGGGCACGCGACGGAAAGCGAGATCAAGCAGATACAGGAAGAGGTAGCTACGATCGTTATAGCGGCGACCGACGACGCTCTTGCCCAGCCGCAGCCGGGCCCGGAGACTGTCTACTTCGGCGTCTACTCGCCCGACGTCGATCCTACCAGCGAGCAGTTCGACACCGAGGACGATCCCCAATTCTCGGGTGACCCAACGACGATGGTCGATCTGCTCAACGCCTGCGTGAAGGACGAAATGCGACGCGACAAGAAGATTCTCGTCTTCGGCCAGGACGTTGCCGATGTCTCGCGCGAGGAGCACCTGGGCAAGGTCAAAGGCAAGGGCGGGGTGTTCAAGGTTACGTGGGGACTCCAGAAGGAATTCGGCGGCGCGCGCGTTTACAACTCCCCGCTGGCGGAAGCGAACATTGTCGGTCGAGCTATCGGCCTGGCGCTACGCGGATTCAAGCCGGTGGTGGAGGTTCAGTTCTTCGATTACATCTGGCCCGCCTACATGCAGATTCGAAACGAGCTCGCGACGATGCGCTGGCGGTCGAACAACAGCTTCGCCGCGGCGGTAGTGGTGAGAACGACATATGGAGGGTACATCCGCGGCGCGGTTTATCACTCGCAGACGGGGGCCTCGATCTTCGCGCATTGTCCTGGACTGCGCGTCGTGTGTCCGTCGACTGCTCTCGACGCCAACGGGCTCCTGCGCACCGCCATCAGGTGCGACGATCCGGTGCTCTTCCTCGAGCACAAGCATCTCTATCGACAGACGTACAACAAGTCGGCGTATCCCGGGCCCAACTTCATGATTCCCTTCGGCAAAGCGAAGGTGGTGCGCGAGGGAACTGATGTCACGGTCGTGACGTATGGCGCGACAGTTCGGCGCGCGATCACCGCGGCGAATGCGGTCGCCGACACCGGCATCTCGGTTGAGGTGATCGATCTCCGCACCCTGAGCCCATGGGACAGGGAAACCGTGTTCGAGTCGGTGAGGAAAAACTCTCGCGTGATCGTCGCATACGAGGACGCTCTCTCCTGGGGATTCGGGGCCGAGATCTCGGCGGCGATCGCGGACGAGTGCTTCGCGTGGCTGGACGCGCCGGTGAAGCGCGTCGCGTCGGCGGACACCTTCGTCGGATATGCCCCGAGCCTCGAGGATGCGATTCTTCCGCAGGTGGAGAACTTCAGACAGGCCTACGAAGAGATCATGAAGTTCTGACCGCCATGGATGCACAACACAAAAATGGCGGGCTCGTCGTGAGCCCGCCTTTCTATTTTATACGGGCCCGGCTACCTGGGCGGAATTGCGCCGCCCTGTGCGCCCTGTGCTCCGGACATGCCGGGAAGCGTCACCGCCGTGTAGGTGGGTGGAATCTCGAACAGCTTGGGATCCGCATCCACCCATTGAACTGACGTGACCTCGGCTTGCGTGCTGGTGGTTCGTGTCTGGCCCTGCGCGATCATGGTCGAGGTGCTGGAAGCGCGAAGCGGAGTACCCTTCGGAAGCTTTTCCTGCATCGCCTTCATCTTGTCCGCGAACTCCTTGCTGGAGCTGCCAAACATGGCCGCCATGTCGCCGCCGCTCAGGCTGGCGAAGGGATTGACCACACCTTTGATATCGTTGGCGAAGTAATAGTCGGACGTGCTCGAAATCTTCACGACCTGCTCCTGACCCATCGCGTTGATGGTCATCGTCATGCCGGTGCCAATGCGGTAGTGCGAGGTCGGGTGGCCGAGGATCGTCGGACCCGCTCCAAGGTCGTCGACTTTCGCCTCCGTTCCGGAGAAGCCCATCTTCACACCTGACCGTTGCGCCTGGGCGAGCATGTCGGCGGGGCGAACGCGAAGGTAGTGGCTCGCTTTGGCATCGAGGTACGTGACTGTTCTTCCGCTATCGGAAAGGATCATGCTCACTTCACCGCCGGACCCGCCGAGCGGACTGACCTGGGCACCGGGTCCCTTCATCGTCAGGTCCATGCGCATCTTGTCGGCCGATCCCACAGCGTGGCCCTGAATCATTCCAGTGTCCGGCAATCCCTGGGTTGTTACCATGGTGCGAAAATCCATCGCCAGATTCTTCGGGGCGATCGGGGCGACGGCTTGGGTTGGGGCGGTGACGGGAGCGGGTGCGGTCTGAGCAGTGATGTAAGACAGCGGAGCGAGCACGAATGCGGCGCTCACGAAGCGCAAAGTGAATCTCATCCTCAAATTCCCGATTTTGTGTGTGAGACGGAGGGCGGGTACGAAAAAAGACGTTCGGTTGTCACTAAGCGTAACCCAAAAAGGCCGTTTAGTGCCCGGTGCCAGGCCATTTCATTGAGGCCAGGATGCTCGTCCCGAGGACCACGCCGACCACCCCGAGTGCAGCAACGATCGGAATGTGGATGAAGGCCTCGAGCAGCATCTTCGCCCCGATGAAGATCAAAACGACCGATAGTCCGAGCTTCAGGTACACGAACTTGTCCACCACGTTCGCGAGGAGGAAATAGAGCGCCCTCAGCCCCAGCACTGCGCAGATGTTCGAGGTGTAGACGATGAATGGGTCGCGCGTGACGGCGAAGATGGCTGGGATCGAGTCCGTGGCGAAGATGATGTCGGTCGTGTCGACGATGAGGAGCACGATGAACAGCGGCGTCGCGAAGTATCTCTTCCTGCCTGTTGCGTCGGGCTCGCGCACGAAGAACTTGTCGCCCCTGTAGTCCGGCGTCACCGGGACCACCTTGCGCGCCAGGCGAAGAACCGGGTCGCGCTCCGGGTTGTACGCGGCACCGTCCTTCTGTAGCGCCATTCTGAGCCCGGTGAATACCAGAAACGCGCCGAAGATATAGAGCGTCCACGCGAACCGCGTGACCAGTGCCGATCCGGCGACGATCATCACGCCACGCAGAGCCAGTGCGCCGATGATTCCCCAGAACAGCACGCGGTGCTGGTACTTCTCCGGAACGCTGAAGTAGGAGAAGATCAGCACGAACACGAAGATGTTGTCGACGGAGAGCGCGTACTCGATGAGGTATCCGGTCAGGAACTCGAGTCCGGACTCCGGCCCCATGGCGAGGTAGACGGCGAACGCAAAGCAAAGGGAGAGCGCAACCCAGACCCCGCTCCAAATCGTGGCTTCCTTGAGCGAGACCTTCTCCGATCGGCGATGGAGCACGCCGAGGTCGAGCCCGAGAATCGCCAGGACGACGACGTTGAATCCGACCCAACCCCAGAGACTATTCACCGCCCGGGTGTCCGGGCGGGAGAGACGTTAGAGCTAGCGACGCTCAAGCGCGTCGCGAACGTCGAGGAGAATCTCGAAGTAGAGCTGCTCCCGCCGGTACGCGAAGTCGAGCGTCGCCATCTGGGTCTGATCGCCCGAGGCTTTTGCGCGCTCGAATGCTTCACGGTACATCTCGTCCAGGTTGTCTAGAATCGTGCTGCGCGTGCGTGACATTGACTTGCTCTCCGGGCTCAAGGCGCCGCGATTGTCGATCGACGTGAGACCGGCGAGGCGCTCGAGCGCCGTCTCCGGATCTTCGTTCTCGAAAATCAGTTTTTTCGCAGCCCCGAGCGCGAGTCTGCGTGGATTGAAGGGCGATGGTGGAGTCACTGAGACTGGTGCTGGATGACGTGAAAGTTAAGGCAGGAGCTAGAGCCGGTGAAAGACCGCCTTATCGACAGGTTTTCCTTGCTTGAGGTGCTCTACGACGATTCGCTCGAGCAGCGCTGGTGTCACATCGGAGTACCAGATGCCCTCCGGATACACCACGACGATCGGTCCGTTGCTGCACACGCCAAGGCACGGCGTCTCGCCGCGCTTTACGCGCTCCGGGCCAAACAGCAGATCCTCGCGCTGGAGCAGCTCGGCCAGCAGCGAGTAGAGCTGACGTCCGCGGCGGTTGGGCGAGCAGAAATCGCCCGTGCACACGAGCACGTGATGCGAGTACGGCTCCATTTCCGGCTGCTTCCGTTCACCCATTCAGCAAAGATACACATGCTTACGCGCGCCCATACTTGCACCGCCGTGGATTCGCACTGATTATGCTAGAAGAACTCCTTTTTTCAGGATCGGACCATGGTGGCGACAATCACAAGCAACGCATCCGCCGTCGATTCCGGCATCGCCGGCAAGGGTTACGTGCACCCTGAAGTTCTCGTGAGCACGAGCTGGCTCGCCGAGCATCTCGACGACCCGAGCATCAGAATCATTGAAAGCGACGAGGACGTTCTACTTTACGACACCGGACACATTCCGGGCGCGCAGAAGGTGGACTGGCATCAGGACCTCAACGACCCGGTGCTTCGCGACTACGTCTCGTCGGAGCAATTCGAGAAGCTGCTTCGCGAGAAGGGAATCGACGCGAACACCACGGTGGTGTTTTACGGGGATAAGAACAACTGGTGGGCGGCCTATGCGTTCTGGGTGTTTCAGCTATTCGGGTTCACGAACGCGAAGCTGTTGGACGGCGGACGAATCAAGTGGGAGCAGGAAGGCCGTGCCTTCAACACCGAAGTTCCGCGTCTCCAAACAACCAGCTACAAGGCGCCGAGGCGGTCGGATGAGCGAATTCGCGCCTTTTTCCAGCAGGTGCGCGAACATTCGTCGGCTGGCAAACCTTTGATCGACGTACGCTCTCCCGAGGAGTACACGGGGCAGCGCACGCACATGCCCGATTACCCGCAGGAAGGAACGCTGCGGGGCGGTCACATCGAGGGAGCGCGCAGCATTCCATGGGCGCGCGCCGCGAATCCGGATGGAAGCTTCAAGGATGCGACCTCTCTGCGCGCCATCTACGAGCAGGAAAAAGGTCTCAAGAAGGGCGACGACATCGTGGCGTACTGCCGCATCGGCGAGCGATCCTCCCACACCTGGTTCGTGCTCACCTACCTCCTCGGCTACGACCGTGTGAGAAACTACGACGGCAGCTGGACGGAGTGGGGGAATGCGGTCCGCGTTCCAATCGAGAAGGGCCCCGAGAAGTGACAGCACCGGCCGCGCCGCCGGCCACCAAACCGCCGTCACGCGTTCACGTTCGGTGGACGGGCGGGCAGCGCTTCGAGGCAGGGCGTGCGAATGCGCCGACGGCGGTCATCGATGGTCATGGTAAGACAGGGCAGAGTCCGCCGGAGGCTCTGCTCAGCGCGCTCGCGTCGTGCGTGTCGGTGGACGTCGTCGAAATTCTGGCGAAGCGGCGCACTCCAGTGGAGTCGCTCGATATCGATGTCGTCGGGGAACGCGTCGATACGACTCCGCGCCGATACAAGAGCATCACGCTCAACTTCCAGATCAAGGGAAAGGGAATCGAGAAGGAACAGGCGCTGCGCGCGATCGAGCTGGCGGCGACCAAGTACTGTTCCGTTCGAGATTCTCTGAGGAGCGATATCTCGGTTGCTTGGACAGTAGAGATTGGAGCGGAGTAGCCTGCAAACTGACAACCGGAACGGAACGGGCGGGAGGCGCCAGAGGGCACAGATGTCAGTTTGTCAGTTCACTACGCCCCGACTTATCTCGGTAGGGTCGTGACACAAGCAACTGCTCCCCAGAATGCCACAAAGGCAAGTCCGGGCGTCGTCAACTAAATCACTGACAGCTACGCTACTGACGCCTCCCGCCTGTTCAGTTGCAGATGTCAGTTTCGAGTTTACGACCGCCTCTTTTTCGCCTTGGATGCCGCCGAGTACGGCGCCCACTTTTTTTCCGTGTCCTCAATCTCCTCGCGCAGCCGTAGGTAGCTGTCGTAGCGCTCGGCGCTGATCGAGCCGGCCTCCACCGCGCGCCGCACTCCGCATCCGGGCTCGACCCGGTGCGTGCAGTCGCCGAACTTGCACTCCGCAATGTGCGGACGAAATTCGCGGAAGCATTCGTCGAGATGCTCGGACGCGAGGCCCCACATTCCGACCTCGCGCAGGCCGGCGGTATCGACCACGTAACCAGCGTCTGGCAACGGATGCAGCAACGCACCAACCGTCGTGTGTCTGCCCTTGCCCACCGATTCACTGATCTCGCCGACGCGGAGATCCAGCCCAGGGTACATAGCATTCATCAGCGATGATTTGCCCACTCCCGACGGTCCTGTGAGCACCGAGGTTTTTCCCGCGAGCACGTCGTGCAACTCGTCGAGCCCGACGCGCTGCTTGACGCTGGTGAGGTGCACGGGATAGCCGGCCGCTACATAATCGGAGAACGCGCGCTCGGTTTCTTCCCTGTCGACCAGCTCGATCTTGTTGATGACGATCCGCGATTGAAGTGAATTCCCCTCCGCGATCACCAGAAACCGGTCGAGCATTCTTCGGTGCGGCTCTGGCTTCGCCGCCGAGAAGACTATCACGACCTGGTCGACGTTGGCGGCAACGATGCGCTCGCCCTGCCCCTCCCCGGGTTCGCGCCGGGCGAGCTTTGAACGGCGCGGTAGAATCTCGGCGATAGCCCAGTGGGCGCCCCGCTCATCGATCTCCAGGACGACCCGGTCGCCGACCGCCAGCTTCCTGTCCTGTTTGCGCTCCTGCTTGAGCCTGCCCCGGAGCGATGCCTCGTGAGTCTCTCCCGAATCGGCGCGGACATGCCATACCCCGCCCGTCCCCTTCAGCACGACGCCCTCCTTGCGCGTCAACTCGTACCCTCTTGGCGCATCGAATCCCACCAGGGGAGCAGCTCGGCGCGTCTCGCCTTGATGAGCGCATCGAGTGTCATCTTCACTTCATTGAGCAACATTTCGCCCACCATTTTGCGCGCGTCGTCCTCGGTTGTCGCGAAGGCGAGGAATTCCGTCTCCAGATGTCCGGTCGCGACCGGATCGCCGTGACCCCACCGCACGAACAGCAGATAGGCGGCGAATGGCCGTTCACTTTCCCCGCTCGTGTCGGTCACGATCTCAACGCTGTACGAGGCTCCGTCGCTTCCCTCGAATGCAGCCGGGCGGTCGTGTACGGCCATGTACCCGCCGATAGTGTTCGGGTCGCCTTTCGATGGATCGGGGGGAAGAAATCTGCCCATCGTCAGCGGCGGCGTTTGCCGACCATCTCCTTGAACACGTTTCCGGTGAGGAATGCGACGTTGGCGGGCCGCTCGGCCAGACGCCGCATGAGGTACGGATACCATTGAGTTCCAAATGGAACGTACACGCGCATGCGGTAGCCTTCGCGCACAAGGTGGTCCTGGAGATCGCGGCGCACTCCGTAGAGCATCTGAAACTCGTAGCGGTCGGGCGCGATGTCGTTGGCCTTGGCGAACCGCTTCGCCTCGCGGATGATCGCCTCGTCGTGCGTAGCCAGTCCTGGATAGTTCCCGTTCCGCATCAGCTCGTGCATGCAGCGAATGTAGTTCGCGTCGACATCCTTCTTGTCGGGATAGGCGACTGTCTCCGGCTCCTTGTATGCTCCCTTGCATAGACGGACGCGCGCCTTGAGCAGAATGGCGCGCTCGACGTCGGCGAATGTCCGGAACAGATAGCTCTGTAGCACGATCCCCACGTTCTGGGGATACACCGGATAGAGCCGCTGCTCAAACAGATCGAGCGTGCGCTGGGTGTACTCGCTCGACTCCATGTCGATGCGCACGAACGAGCCGTAGTCACGCGCACGCTGGAGGATCTTGTGCAGGATCACGACGCAGAGATCCTCGGAGATGTCGAGTCCCATTGCGGTGAGCTTGACGGAAACGTTGGCGTCTGCTTTCTGCTCGTGGATGCGGTCGAGCATGGCGATGTATGCCTCGCCCGAGGTGCGGGCCTCCGCTTCGTTGTGAACGCTCTCGCCCAGCAGATCGAGCGAGGCGGCGATGCCGCGCGCGTTGAGCCTGGCGACCGCGGCGAGAGCGGTGTCGATGGTCTCGCCGGCGACGAACCGGTTGGCGAAGCTCTTCCCCAGCCTGTTGTTGCGAACGAATTTGAATATCTGCTGCTGGTCCGCGAGGTAGAGAAATGCGCTGCGCAGCATCAGTTCTGGAGTGGCTGTGAGGTTGACGCGGAAGTCCGGCGATTGGCGGCGCGGCGACGACGAGACAGATCGAAGATTCTCGTCACCGGAAACCGGCCGCCTTTCTTCAGATCGCGGTCGAACAGATTCCAGGTGGTGAAGCCGTCGTCGCTCTCCGGCTCGAGCAGGTACACGACGAGCGCGCCACGCGGCTGTGCGGTAGACACGATGAACGACTTGGGGGGAAGCGTCTGCAATCCCCGCTCCCATCGCCCTTTGAGACGGACTTCGTGGTGCCCCTGAAATGTCCGAGGAGCAGGGATGATCGAATCGATGATGAAGGCTTCCCCGCGCGCGGTCCAGGCGGAGTCGGAGCGATCGACGCGAATCCCGTGGAACCGGAGCAGGGTTGCGACCGCGGTGTCCTCGGGCGCGACGACATAAGCAGCGGGAGGTGTCCGGTCGAGCGTCGACGTAAACCGGTCGTAGACGGGCATGCGAATGGTTCTGAGGCGTCCGGTCCGTCGCTCGCCACGCGGAACGCCGGGTTGGGTCAGGGAAGAATCGCCGGTCTTCTCCAGATCCTCCTTGACGACATCGCTCATTTGCGGCGTCGCGATGAGCTCGGAGCGAATGGCTACGACTTGCACGGAATCGGGGGACCGACCCCAGGCGAGCGGCTGGCTGTCCGCGCGCGCCGTCAGCGATCTGATCGCCGCTCCCTTTTCCGCAACGAGCGAAAGGATCTCGCTGACGAAGGCGTACGTGGAAGCGATCCGTCGCGCGAGCGAGTCGTGCGAGTACGCTTCGCTCAGGATACCAATGCGGCCGCGGATCCCGAAATAGTTGGTGCCGAAGCGCGGACGCGCATCGTATGTCGCCCAGCCTTCGCGCACGCTCGTATCCGCCCGCGCGCCAGGGTCGTCGGAGACGAAGTTGCCATAATCGAACACCTCGAAGCCGTGACGCGTGCGCATTCGCTCGCGCAGGACCGGAAGCAGCGAGTCCCGCGCGTAAACACCTCCGAAAACCGCGGCCGGGCTCAGCGATGGAGAATAGGTGAGCGCGTAACCGTGAAAGCTCCCATCGGTCGTATGAAGATCCACAAACACATCCGGATCCCAGGTATTGAACATCGCCAGCGATGCTCGGGTCTCCGGAGCTTCTGCCTTGACGTAGTCGCGGTTGAGATCGAGGTTCTGCGCATTGGGTCGGACGCCCACTAGCTCGGGCCCATTCTGCTCGGCGCGGTTCACCGACTGTGTTGCGAATCGCTCATTGCCGTCGGAGTTGTAGATGGGGACGGCGATCAGCACGATGGAGTCGAGAACGTTCGACTTGCTCGAGAAGGAGAGATCGCGAAGCAGTGCCAACAGCGCGTCTTTCCCCTCTACTTCGCCAGCGTGGATGTTGCCCTGAACGTAGACAATCGGGCGGCCCAGTCGTTTCGCATCGGATGGCGTGGAAACGAGCGGGCGTGACGCGACGACGAAGGGAATGTCGCGCCCCTCACTCGTCTTGCCGATCGATCCGAACACCAGCGGCGCTCGCAGCGCTCGCAACGAGTCAAGAAACTTTCTGACGTCGGCGTAATGTGAGGTCTCGCGATATCGTGTCTGCTCGGGGCGAGTGCGGGGATAGTCAGCCGCACTCAATGGCTTGCGCACGGTGGGCGCGCACGTGGCGAGCACCAGCACTGCCGCAACCAGAAACGACGAACGCACTTCGGCCGGTACTCCTCCCCTCACGAGCGCTCGTCGGGATAGAAGACCTGCCTCCGGCGAGCCATCTCGAGCAGCAGCTCCGCCGGCTCGAACCGCCCCGGAAAGCGCGCGTTGAGATCTTCGAGCCGTTGCACCACGATCTGAATGCCAAGTGAGTCCATGTAGCGGAAAGGTCCGCCGCGAAATGGGGGAAAGCCGATTCCGAATACGGCTCCAACGTCGCCATCGCGCGAAGAGCGAATGATCCCGTCGCTCAGGCAGCGCGCCGCTTCGTTGAGCATCGCCAGAACCGTCCGCTGCTGAATCTGTACAGCCGGCATTTCCGGTCGCGCCGACGCCTCGGTTCCGGTATCAGGCGCGATGGTCTTCACACTCGGAACGCTTCCGGGCGCGAGGAACAGGGCGTACACGGATGGATCAACCTCGCCCTTCTTCCCTTCCTTGTCGTAAGTGAAAAAGCCCTTCTTCGATTTTCTCCCGTAACGTCCCGCCGCAACGACGGCCTGAATGGATTTCGCCGGCAGCATCCGCTCCGGATACGCGTCGGCCATGATCTTCCCGGCTTTGGTCGCGACATCGAGTCCGACTTCATCGATGAGGGTGATCGGGCCAACTGGAAACCCGAAATCCACGAGAGCCTTGTCGATTATGTCTACCGCGACGCCCTGATCGAGCAGGATGGCCGCCTCGTTGATGTACGGCGCGAGAATCCGGTTGGCGTAGAATCCCGGCCCGTCGTTCACGACGATGACGGTCTTTCCGAGCTTCTTCCCATAGGCTACGGCGGTCGCGGTCACCTGCGGATGCGTATCCGCGGTCGTGATCACCTCGAGAAGCGGCATTTTTTGCACCGGAGAGAAGAAGTGCATTCCGAGCACGCGCTCCGGACGGCTCGATGCCTGCGCGATCAAGGCAATTGGAATCGTAGATGTATTAGTCGCGAAGATCGCAGTAGGGTGGATCGCAGCCTCTGTCTCGCGCAGAACCTGATGCTTGATCGCGAGATCTTCGAACACGGCCTCGATCACGAGGTCGACGTTTCCGAAGCCGGAGTAGTCGACGGTGCCGCCGAGCAGCGCCATGTAGTCGCTGTACTGGATTTTCGTGATCTGCCTCCGGGTGAGCCGCTCCTTGAGAATATCGCGAACCGCGGCGTACCCCTTCGCCACCCGCGTGTGGTCCGCGTCCTTGAGGCGGACCAGACTCCCGTGCTGCACCGCGATCGATGCGATGCCCGCCCCCATGAATCCGGCGCCGATGATCGCGATCTTGTTGACCGCCAGCGGGTCGAACGCGGAAACGGGCAGGTCCGGATACTGTGAGGGGTCGACGCCAGGATCCTTCTTCAGCTCGTTCGTCGCGAAGAAGAGGAAGATCAGCTGCCGCGACACATCGGTCATCGCCATCTCGCCGAAACGGCGAGACTCCTCCCGATACCCGTGTGAAACACCCCTCTCGTAACCGGCGGCGACGACATCGATCGCGGCGATCAGGGCGGGATAATGTCCGCGCGATTTGGCGAGCGTCTGCTCGCGAGCCTTCCTCAGCACGATCGCGCGGCCCACTGGATTCCCATCGATGAGCAGGCCCTTCACTCCGCCCGTGTGCCGCTCGCTCTTCCGTCTTCCCTCCGCGACCTCGCGTGCCCGCTGGATCGCGACGCTGCGGAGTATGGAAGGGTGCACGAGCTCATCTACCAGCCCGAGGTCGAGCGCTTTCTTGGCGCGGACCTGTTTGCCAGTGAGAATCATGTCCAGCGCATTCGTGAGCCCGATTCTGCGCGGCAGCCGCTGTGTCCCGCCCGCGCCGGGAATCAGTCCCAGCTGAACTTCGGGAAGACCGAGGATGGTTTTTGGATGATCGGTCGCAATGCGATAGTGGCAGGCGAGCGCGGTCTCGAGTCCTCCGCCCAGGCACGCTCCGTGTATCGCGGCGATGATCGGCACCCGAAGCTGTTCGATCGAGTCGAGCAGCATCTGACCGTCCCTGCTCAGCCGCTCGGCGTCCGTCGCCGTCTTGAGCTGAAGAAACTCCTCGATGTCGGCTCCGGCAATCCACACGTCGGGCTTGCCGCTCACGAACACCGCGGCGTTGACGGTCGTGTCGCGCTCTAGCCGGCTCACCAGCGCGACGAACTCGTCCTTTACCGCGCGGTTCAGCTTGTTGACCGACTCGTTCGGGAGATCGAACGTGATGATCGCGATGCCGTCCGTGACCTCGACCGAGAGCGCCGGCTTCCATCGCGTCCCCACGAGCCCTCCGATCGTGACTTCCGAAGTCGAGCTCATCGTGTTCTCTCTACCACCATTGCGAAGCCCATACCGCCCGCGGTGCAGACGGTCATCAGTCCGAATCGTCCGTCACGGCGCCTCAGCTCGTTCAGAAGCGTAGTCGTGATTCGCGCACCGGTCGCGCCAAATGGATGCCCAATCGCGATCGAGCCACCCATGACGTTGAGCTTCGCCCTGTCAACCTCGCCCACCGGCTGCGAGAAACCCGCTCTCTCGGCCCACCACTTCGACTCGAACCCCTTGAGATTCGACAACACTTGCGCGGCGAATGCTTCGTGCATCTCGACCAGGTCGATGTCCTTCAACGAGAGGCCGGCGCGTTTGAGCGCGACCGGTGCCGCCAGCACCGGCGCCTGGAGTAGCTGCTCTCCCGGATCGAGGGCCGCGTAGGCGTACGACCTGATTATCCCGAGCGGAGGATAGCCGAGCGCCTTCGCCTTCTCCTCGCTCATGAGCAGAACGCACGCTCCGCCATCGGTGAGGGGCGACGAATTGCCCGCGGTCACGCTGCCGTACTTTCGGTCGAACACGGGCTTGAGTGCCGCGAGCTGCTCGTAGCTCGTGTCCTCGCGAATGCCGTTGTCCGACGTCAGCACGCTCTCGAACTTCGGCGGCACGTAGACCGGCATGATCTCGGCAGTCAATCTTCCATCGGCGGTCCCGGCGGCCGCGAGGCGATGCGACCGGAGCGCGAAATGGTCCTGCTCCTCGCGGGTTATCGCGTTGAGCTTGGCCATCTTCTCGGCAGACTGTCCCATCGTCTCGCCGGTCGTAGGCTCGGCGATCGCCGGCGTGATGGGAATGAAGTCCCTTGGGCGCAGGCGCGCGAGAGTCCTGAGCCGCGCCGGCAGCGATTTCGCTTTCGACGCCAGAATGAGCGTCTCGGCAAATCTTTGCGAGTGAAGAATCGGAATGTTGGATAGAGATTCCGAGCCGCCGGCGATCGCGACATCGAGGTGGCCGAGAGCGATCTGGTCAGCGGCGTCGGTGATCGCCTGATTCGCCGACGCGCACGCTCTGCTCACTGTGTAGGCCTGGACGCCCTTCGGCAAGAGCGGCAGCAGCGAGACTTCACGGGCTATATTCGGCTCCACAACTGACGGAACCACCGTGCCGAACACCAGCCCCTGCACTTCCTTCCCGTCCAGATTTGTGCGCTGCAACAATTCCGCTACGCACAGCTTGCCGAGGTCGATCGCGGAAATCGTCTTGAAAGCGGTTCCAGCTTTTGCAAATGGCGTCCGCACGCCCGCAACTATCGCGACGCGCCGCCCGTTCCCGAATGTTGCCATGAAGGGAACTTAGACGAGCGTCGTTTATCTATCTAGGACATGCCCTTCTCTCTCGTGGCACGCTCTTTCTCGAGGAGTCGACGCTTGCGCTCCAGGCCCCATCGGTATCCGCCGAGGGCGCCCGTCTGCCTTACCACGCGATGACAGGGGATGACGACGGCAGCTTGATTGTTCGCGCACGCGCTTGCCACCGCGCGCGCCGCTTTCGGAGACCCGATCGCCTTGGCGATCTCGCCGTACGACCGCGTCTCGCCGAACGGAATCTTCTGAAGCTCACGCCACACCTTCCACTGAAACGCGGAGGCCTGGATGTCCAGCGGAATGTCCAATCGCACGCGGTCGCTATCCATTGCCTCAACGATTTCCGCCACCCATAGGCCTAGTGAGCTCGACAGAGTCGCCACCTGCGCGCGCGTTGCGGCCGGATACTCGCGCTCGAGGGCCGCCTGGAGAGTCTTCGCGTCGTTGCCGAGAGTCACTGCGCAGACACCGCGATCTGTCGCGGCGACGAGCAGAGTTCCGAGCGAAGTTCTTGCCGTTACGTAGTCGATGTGCGCTCCCGCACCGCCACGACGGTACGTCGCAGGTGTCATCCCGAGCCTTTTGTCGGAATCGCCGTAAACTCTGCTGCTGGAGCCGTAACCGGCACCGAAGGTAGCCCGGCTCACGGTCTCGCCGCGCTTGAGCTCGCCCTTGAGCCGTTCGCTCCTCCGAGCGCGAATGTACTGGGCCGGTGTCAGCCCGAGGAGCTCCTTGAATTTCCTCTGGAGATGATACGGGCTGAGTCCCGATTGTTCGCCGAGCAACTCGAGGGTGATGCGCTCCTCGCCGATATCCGCGATGTGGGCGTCGATGTAGTGGCGCGCGCGCTCGACGGCGCGGTGTGGCGATTTCACGCGATTCGGACGACAGCGCTGGCAGGCGCGAAATCCCGCGCTCTCCGCGGCATCAGCGGACGAGAAGAAAGCGACGTTGTCGCGCTTAGGCCGCCGCGAGGGGCAAGACGGGCGGCAATAGATTCCCGTCGTCGTGACCCCGTAGAGAAAGCGCTCATCGGCGGTTGGGTCTCTCTGGAGTACAGACTCCCATGCAATGGCTTCATTCATGGGAAACGCCTCCGTCTGATGTACCGCCTTCACCGAGCGCATTTTCTTCAGTCGTCCTCTCGATCAGAAAATCAAAACAGCCGGCGTCAGTGTCGCGCACGTGGATGTAGGCTACATCGCGATCGCGAAGCAACTGGTCGAGCTCCGGCTCTATCACGCCATCTGAAACATACTTCTGCGCGACCAGTCGCCTGCCGCGCGCGTAGGCGTTGAGGGTCAGACGGTGGGAAAGCATATCCGCCGGAAACCCCGCATTCTCAGGATATCGTTCGCAGTCGTTCTCGTGTATGAAGACGGGACCCGGTAGTGGAAGGTTTTCTTTGCCGTAGAAGGGATCGTAGGTGAAAAGTATCCGGCGTTCACTGCCGACGGCAAAGGTTCTCAGGCACTGGGGGCACGGCCCGTAACCACTCGCCATTTCGGTGTGCGCGGGATGACCGTAACCTGGCGACCGCAGTGTCTTGCGGACTGTGTTTGTTATTTGGTCTCCGACGGCCACTACTCGATAGGATTGCATTGTTTCCTCACTGGTCGCAAGGTCTGTTTCGCTA
>JBGPHO010000015.1:0-19083 GCA_041484425.1 Gemmatimonadaceae bacterium | reverse complement strand
CAGTTCACCGACATGGTGGCGGTGAAGGAATTCGCCGGTGAGGATTACGAACGGGCAGTGATCGCGCCGGGGGCAGGAGAGTTCCTGACCCACTACGATGAGCGCTCGGCCCACTACGAGACGCTGCTCACACCAGCGGATGTGAGAGCACTGGCTGCGCGAGCGAGCGGAAGGCACAGAGTGATCTAGGACGAGGGCGGCGCCGGCGGCACTCCTCCAAAAGCGTTGATGATCGCGAGCCCCATGTTGGCGAGTGTGAGCTGCGGCTCGTTGTCGAGAACCCAGCGCTGATCCTTGTTCTCTTTGGTCATCACACAAGCCACAACGCGGTTGCGCAGGTACCAGAGAGTACACTCGGTTCGAACCGCATCAGTCTCGCCATCCTTGTGCGCGGCGCGGGCGCCCTCGATGTAGCGCTGGAGCATGAAGTCGGTGGTGTTGTGCTCCAGGATGTCGAGCATCGCGGAATCCGCGGCGGGGTTTACCGCCTTGCCCTGCGCCATCAGCTCGAACAGATGCGCCATCTCGTTCGGAGTTGTCACCCCGAGTCCGTACTTCACGGAGCTGTCCATCGCGACGCTCGAATTGCGGAGAAAACTCTTCGAATGAACGCGAGTGTGCTGGAGCCCGAGTGAATCCATCTTCGCCCACACACGCCGGATGATGATCCGGTCGAGCAGAAGGTTCGTAGCGGTGTTGTCGCTGATCGTGGACATGAGCCACGCTGCGTCGTGGACGGTGAGCACCGTTCCGTTGTGAAGGAACTGGGCGATTCCCGAGCCCGGCACCTGGTCGATCTTGAGCACCGTTAGCGGATCGTCGAGCGAGAGCTGCCCCTTCGCCACGAGATCGTACACCGTCACGAGAATCGCAACCTTGATCAGGCTGGCGGTGGGAAAGGTCTCGTCACCACGCCTGTTGATGCGGGCGCCCGTCTCGAGATCGATGACGCTGTATCCGACGACGCCGTGATGCGCGTCCGCGATCGAGTCGAGCTTCCGGCGAAGAGCAGCGGTATCAGCGCGAACAATCTGCGGGCGGGCCACTCCTGCCTGACCGACGCGCGTGGCAGCGCAGGCGATGACGCCCGCGAGCAGGACCGCGGAGTAAGTGGCAGCTACACGAAATGTGCGGGAATGAGTCATTGGCCCGATGTTCAGTTCGAGGTTGCCGTCGTGGTTGTGACGGAGCCTTCGGGGTCGAGCGTCTTCAGCACTTCACGCCACGCGAACTTCTTGCCGCTTCCCTTCACCCAGTAGTCCATCCACGCCATCTCCGCGACCGACTTGAGAAGCTGATTGCGGGGATCCGGGATTCCGTGGGTGTTGCCGGGATAGACGTACAGCTCGGTCGGAACTCCCAGCCGCTTGAGCGCCATGAACAGCTCCTCCGACTGCGGGCGCGGCACGCGAGGATCTCCTTCGACGACGTGGATCATCGTCGGAGTCTTCGCGTTCCTTATGTACTTGAGTGGCGACTGATTCCAGTAGGCGTCAAAATCGTCGTACGGCAGCCTGTTGCCCAGATAGAACTGCCGGTTTCTCTGCACGTCGCTCTCGGCGTACATCGAGATCCAGTTGGACGTTCCGGCACCGGTGCTGATTGCCTTGAAGCGGTTGCTGTGGGTAAGAATCCAGTTGGACCAGTGGCCGCCGGCGCTCCAGCCGAGCACTCCCATCTTCGTGCTGTCGACGATTCCCTGTGAGATCAGGTAGTCGACACCGGTCATGATGTCTTCGTAGCCTTTCTGGAAATAGTTGCCGACGATGTCGGTCTTGTGCTTCTCGCCGTAATTCGTCGATCCGCGATAGTTGGGCATCAACACCGCGTAGCCAGCACCGGCGTACGTCTGCGCGCCGTACCCGCCGTTGAAGCCGAGCACATCAGCGGATGCGGGCCCGCCGTGAATCGCGACGATAAGCGGGTAGCGGGTCCCGGCTCGATAACCAACGGGCTTGATGAGAATTCCGCCAACCATCTTTCCGTCCGTCGATTTCCAGTTGATCTCCTCCTCATCGCCGAGGGCGAAGCCTCGGACCTGCGGATTGGCGTCGGTGAGCTGGCGCCAGCTCGCGCGAAGGGAGATCTGATCGACCGATGCGACCGTGAACAGCGTTGGAGCAGTGTGAGGATCAGCGTAGTTCAGTAACAGCAGCCTGGAATCCTCGTCCTCGCTGGCATTGAGCGACGCGCGGACGTTCGACACCTGGCGAACGGTGTTCTTGTCGGTGTCGAGCGCCATCAGCTGACTCGTGGCCTTGATCCCCTCGTTGAAGTAGATGGTCTTGCCATCCTTCGACCAGAAACCGATCGAGACATCACCGTCGAAATTCCCACCCAATTTCCTGAACTGCCCGGCCCGGTCGTCGACGCGTCGCAGGTAGACGCGATTGTTGGTCATGCTGTACTGCGTCATGTCATCCGGTGCCGAGAAGGCGATCCATTTGCTGTCGGGCGAGAACTCGAGATCGCTCTCGCCAACTTCGGTGTTGTTCGTCAGCCGCTCGATGCCGCCGGTCGAGGTTTCGAGAAGATACAGATCGGAATAGAGGTCCTGCTCTGTGATGTTCCGCATGTAGCGGTTGGCGGACGCTCCGTGGTAACCGACCCAGCGCCCGTCAGCCGAGATGTCGAAATCGCTGACCGAAACGGTCGTGTCGTGCGTGAGTCTCGTTGCTTTTCTGGTGTCGATGTCGAGCGCCCATAGGCTGGAAAGGGGAGTCGCCATATTCCGGATGGCGACGTTGAACTTCCTCTCCACGCGCAGCTTCTCATCCTTGTCGAGGGTGTCGGCGGTGACGAAGTAGATGTGCCTGCTGTCGGGAGACCATTTCCAGAGGCCTACGCCAGCCTGCTGGTGGGTGAGCTGCACCGGTTTTGCGGAGTCGATTCCGGCTACCGGCAGGGAATAGAGCTGCTCCTCGTCGGGCTTCCCGCTCCGGTAAACGAGCCACCTCCCATCCTTGCTGAACTCGACCGTCGAAACGCCCTCCTTGGCGTCGCTGATCTTGCGGGCCTCCCCGCCGTCGGGGCGCATGATGTAGATCTGATTCTGGCTCGCCGCGTTCGCGCCACCCGCTCCTGGGCTTCCGCCTGAAGGCGCAGAAGGTGCATCTCGGTTGGAGAGAAGGACGAAAAACTTTCCATCGCGGGACCAGCGGGGCGACGTCTCGTTTTTGTCCTTCGTGAACGTCATCTGCCTGGTTGAGGCAAGCCCATCCTTGACCGAGACGAGGTAGATGTCGGTCTGACGCCGTGCCTGGTTCCAGTCCGGGGTGGAGAGCGTGTAGAGCAGCCATTTGCCGTCGGGACTCGGTGTTGGCGATCCGACGTCCCGCTGGTACTGTCTGTCCAGGAAGGTGATCGGCCGGAGGGCGTCTGTCGAAGCTGATTTCTGCGCCAGTGCCGCGACGGGCATCAGCGTGGCGATGAACAGAAGATGGATACGCATGATCGGGGTGATGAAGAGGAAAAATTGCAGCGGTTAATATAGGTTCGGAACCATGTCAGGACTCAATGCAAAACGCCCAGACTCGGGGCCAGTGCCATGACTTATGATCTGACGAAGTTCGACCTCGGCGACATGCTGAAGTGCAGTCTCCGCTTGCGCGAGGCTGCCTCCGGCGCGGCCTCCCTCGAAGTATCGGCGCACCGCACATGCAGGTTTCTGTACGACGAGCTGCAAGGCCCGGACGGCCGGCGCGCGTGCGCGCTCGTGCGCTGTTACAAAACGCACCCATTCGGCGCGCTCGATCTGGAGCTTCAGAATTTCGCGCGCGGCATTCTCGGTGAGGAGACGCCTCGACCGAGCATGAAGTGCCTGACCCTAATGGCTACGGTCGGACAGTCCGCGGCCTGGAATTCCCGGCATCTCTCCCGGAACCACCGTGCGATTCCGCTACCAAGCCCTGAAATCGTCGCAAAGGCGCCGATGATCTCGCAGCTCATCAAGGAGTTGGGCGTTGACCTCGGTACGGTGCTCCGGCCTTCACCCGAAATAGTGAAGGAGATGGCCGGCAAGCGTCATGGCGTTTTCCACGTCGAGAATGCTCTTGGAAGTCCGTACATCCCCGCGCAACAGGAGTTCGTCGTCAGGCATGGCATCAGATCCGTACTTGGTTTCGGCGGATTGCTCTTCAACGGCGAACTGTTCGCGGTCATTCTGTTCTCTACCGTACATGTGCCATCGTCCGCGGCCAACAGATTCCGCACGCTCGCCCTCGATGTGAAGAGTGCATTTTCGCGATTCGACCAAGCGAGCGTGTTCAATGAAACGCTTCTCTCCACCGTTGGCGGCGCCCGAACGCAATAGCGGAAAACCGGTCGTGTGTACGGTTTTTGCCAGAGTGGGCGTCAAAACGAAAATGCCGCCTCAATTACTGGGCGCGGTTTTTTTTCTTGACCCCTGGTTCGGGGGGGAGGGGAGGGAGAGGACTATGTTGATGAATGGATCGAGATGCAGGCTGGCGACGCTCGCCATCGCGGCACTGGCATTTACCGCGTGCGCCAAGAAGGAGAACTCCGGCACGGATACGACCGCCGCTTCAAGCACCGTGTCCGTCGATACCTCGGTTACGGCGGCCGCCGCGCCAGCGTCGAGCACCTGGACGGACGCCAACATCGTCGCGCTGCTCGATGAAGCGAATGCGGCCGACAGCACTTCGGGCGCGGTCGCGGCGACCAAGGGGACAGCCGCCGCCGTTCGCGACTTCGGCAAGCGGATGATGCGTGATCATCACCAGCTTCGCGTGCAAGGTCAGGCGCTGGCGAAAAAGCTGAACATCACTCCAGCTGCCCCGTCGGATGACCCTGTCACGCCCGCCGCGCAGAAGGAGATGGATACGCTGAATTCGACTGCAAAAGGAAAGGATTTCGACCGGGCGTACATTGACGCGGAGGTCGACATACACAAGGCCGTCCTCGATCTCGCCACCAAGGCGGCAGCCCAGACGCAGACCGCCGAGCTGAAAAACCTGATCCAGAAGGCCGCGCCGGTAATCCAGGGCCATCTCGACAAGGTCGAGTCGATTCAGAAGACTCTGAAATAAACTGATCGGGAGAGAGCCGGTGAGAACAGCGGTAAACCTGCTGCAAGCAGTCGCGCAGACAATTCAGGACACTGCTCCCTCCGGCGCTCCCCCGGTGAGACCGGGCGGCCCGCCACACGATTTCTCCTTCGTCGAAGCGTTCTTCCATCTGCTGGAGTTCGTCGGGGTGTTCCTGGCAATCGGCGCGATTGGATTCCGATTCGGAATCGTGAGGCAGATTCGCGGGATGTCAGAGGAGACGAAGGCAATCCTCCGCGCCGACAACGCCGCCATGCTTGGCATTGCCGGTATCATCCTGATCGTTCTATCCGCTCTCGGCGGGCCGTATGTCGATTCGATCGCGAATCACAAGACATTTGCCGCAGCGCTGTCCAGGAACATGCCGCAGTTCGAATTCAGGATGACGATGCTAGCTCTCGCGCTGGTGGGATTCGCGCTGGTTCGCGCGACGTGGTCGGGCGGGTGGATGCTGGCAGCGATCGGGATTCTCCTGGCGGTGCTGCAACCGGTCTATACGGGAAAATTCGGCAACAAAGTGAATGCGGCACACATCTTCGGCGCATCCACCTGGCTCGGTACGCTGCTGGTGCTGCTGCTGATCGGAATTCGAGGCGTGATGAAAAGCGCGAGCGTGGGCATTCAGCGCGCGGAACTGGTCGGCGACCTCGTGAATTCCTTTTCGCCGCTCGCGCTCGTGGCATCGGCGATCGTGGCGCTCACGGGAGTCACCACGGCCTGGCTGCATTTGAAGCGGGTCTCGGCGCTCTGGACCACGAGCTACGGCATAGCGCTCGTCGCCAAGCTCATTATCGTGCTCATCGTCGTCGTGCTGGGCGCGTGGAACTGGCGGCGCGTCCGTCCATCGCTCGGCGGTGAAGGAACGGAGGCAATCATTCGCCGCTCGGCGACAATGGAGCTGACGTTTGCCGCCCTCGTACTCGTTGCTACTTCGGTGCTGGTGACACTCCCGTCGCCGAGGTAGCCGGCCGCGGCGGAGCGTTTTTCACGTATTTGTCGAGCCAGTTGATGTACTCCCACAGCAGGTGGCGCTGCGTCTCGCGCGCGGTATAGCCGTGCGGCTCGAGTGGAAGCTGGACGTAGCGAACGCTGCCGCCATTCCCCTTGATCGCCGCGAAGAGGCGCTCGGACTGAATCGGGAAAGTCCCCGAATTATCATCGCGCTGGCCGTGAATGAGCAGCACCGGCGCTTTGATCTTGTTCGCGTAATTGAATGGTGACATAGCGTTATAGATTTCCGGCGCTTCCCAGTAGGTGCGCGGCTCTGACTGAAACCCGAACGGAGTGAGCGTGCGGTTGTAAGCTCCGCTCTCCGCTATTCCGGTGCGGAAGATGTCGGAATGCGCGAGAAGATTTAGGGTCATGAACGCGCCGTACGAGTGTCCTCCAACTGCAATGCGGTCGCGATCGGCGACGCCCATGTCCACGATCTTGTCGACCGCCGCCTGCGCGCTGGCGACGAGCTGCTGGATGTAGCTGTCGTTCGGCTCCTTGCCGTTGGCGCCGACGATCGGCATTGTCGGCCCGTCGAGAACGCCGTAGCCGTGCATGAGCAACATGAGATAGTTCTGGCGGCCGGGTCGCTTGAACTCATACGGAGATCCAGCAAGCTGCGAAGCTGCATCAGCGGACTGGAACTCGCGCGGATACGCCCAGAAGAAGAAGGGGAGCCGCCCCTGCGATTTGTCATAGCCCGGCGGAAGGTAAAGGGTCGCCGACAGCTTCACTCCATCGGGGCGTGCGTAGGTGATGAGCTCGCTCTTCACGTTGGCGAAGTATGGCGCGGGATCGCCGAGCTTCGTGATCGGAGTCAGCGATTTGTCGCGGAGATCGCGGACGAAAACGTTCGGTGGATCAGTGGGCGATTCGCGCTGCGTGATGATACGGCTCGCATCACGGTCGACCACCTGAAGGACCTGCTCGTAATTCGGCGCCGTTGATTGCCATAATCTTTCCGGCTTGCCGGTCGTCAGGTCGAAGCGATCTATGAATGGCCGATCGCCCTCGGATGACGCACCCTCTCCCCTGAGATAGAGGTATTTGCCATCGCTCGAGCGAAGCGGCACGAAACGATCGCTCGCGGGATCGAGCACGAACACCCAGGTCCCCGGATTCGAATATCGATCTTCGGCGCTTCGATCCCAAATCAATTTTGGAGTTCCGCCATTCGGCGCCGAAGGATCAATCATCCATACACGCTGCCGCGCGCCCCGCGAGAGCCGGTCGCTCAGGAACGCAGTGTTCGGAGAGACCCACGTGATTCCGCCGTAGCGGTATTCAGTTTGAACGAACAGTGTCACCGCTCCGGTGAATGGCGCCGGCAGCAAGGAGACCTGGTCGCGCTTCGGAACGACGTTGCGAGGGTTTCCTTTGTCGAGTGCTTCGACCATTACCAGCGTGGCCGGAACATCGGGACGCCAGTTCACTATCCTGATTCCGGGAAGAACAGCATCGCGGGCGCTCGGCGCTTCTTCGGCAATGTGGGAATTTCGAATCTCACGCAGCACCTTACCGTTCAGATCCCAGACCTCCGTGCGCGATGGAAAGACGTCCATCGGAACCTGATAGGAGTAGGGGCGCTGAATTGTCTCGACGAGCAGATATTTGCCATTGGGCGAAGGCGTCACGCGCGCGTGAACACCAGGCTGTCCGACGGGCGTAATCTTGCCGTTGAGTGCGACGAGCGAAATCTGATCGGTCAAGTAGTAGTCGAAGAACGCTTCGTCGGCCGGACTTTGCAGGAGATACTCGTACGTCCGAGCCGGGGCCGATCTACCGTAGGACTCCTGCACAATTACGCCTGTAGGCACACCTGAGTTTTTTGGCGGGGCACCTCGATTTGCCGGCCACAGTCTGCAAACGAGTGGAGTCAAGCCATTGACCCAGTTGCAGCCGGCGTCGTCAACGATATTTCCGCGCGCTGTGGTGAAGTTCAATGTTGGCGGAGTAAGGCGGCTTGCCTCCCCGGCGAAGGTATCCGCCACCCAAAGGGCGGTACCGGCAGGAGTCGTCTCGGTGAACGCGAGATGTACTCCGTTGCGCGACCAGTTGAGGTCCCGGATTTTCCCAGCCAGACCCGGCGTGACGATGCGCCGCGTGCGCCCCGTCTCCGGATCCAGATACTCCAATGACATTGAGCCGTTGGAGATGGTGGTGTAGGCCAGCTGACCTCCGCCGGGCGACCACGCTGTCGATCCAATGCGTCCGCCAGCCGGCACCTGGATCGTCCGCTCGATCTTGTCACCAATGCTACTCACCGTACCGGAGCGGATGCCGATGTTCTCGACCCGATAGTCAGGATTCGCTCTGATCTTGCTTCCCGCGAGGTAATAGGCCGAGTCAGCCATGTCGCTGATCGTGATGGTGCGCGGGTCGCTCACGGTGACGAGAACCCACTGCCGGTTCGGGCTGATCGATATAACAGGATTCGCGGGCGCCTCGAGGATTTTCACCAGGTCGGCGGGCGGCGACTGGTATGTCTGCTGGGCCCAGGCTGGGATGAGCGGCGTGAACATCAGGCACGCCGTCGACAGGACGCGACGATACGAGAGTCTATTCATTGGACGTGTGTGGGGTGGACGGGATCATGCCGGCAGAGCTGCACTGCTACCATAAATACTGGCCGTCTGGTTGGAATGTTGGTCAGCGCCCCGCGATCCGCATGCTCAGGCTCCCGAGCGGACGCAGTGTGATCTTCGGCTCGACCTCCGGAGGAGCACTCCCGAGATAGCGCAACTTCCATTTCTGGGCGATGCTCGCGAGGATCAGAATTCCTTCCATCCAGGCGAACGGCTCTCCGATGCAGATACGCGTTCCGCCGCCAAAAGGGAAATACGAAAATTTGGGACGCGCTGCCGCGACCTCCGGAAGCCATCGCTCCGGATCGAATCTCTCGGGATTGGGGTGGAAGCGCGGATCACGATGCGTGATGTACTGTGACATGAGGACCATCGAGCGCGCCGGAATGCGATATCCGCCAGCCTCGAAGTCGTTGATTGCCCGCCGTCCCACCGCCCATGCCGGCGGATAGAGACGCATCGACTCGGCGAGTATCATCCGTGTGTAGGGCAGATTCGTCAGATCGTCGGGCCGCGGCAAGCGACGCCCGAGCGCATCGACTTCCCGATGGAATCGCGCTTCGATTTCGGGATGCTGCGACAGCAGGTACCACGTCCACGACAGCGCATTGGCGGTCGTCTCGTGACCGGCCAAGAAGATCGTCATCGCTTCGTCACGGACCTGTGTGTCGGTCATCCTCCCGCCGTCACCTTCGGTGTCCTGCGCAAGGAGCAACATCGAGAGAAGATCTCCCCTGTCTTCCCCGGTCGCGCGACGTTCGTCGATGATGCGATAGATCGTTTTGTCGAGGCGTGCGCGCGCCGCCTCGAACCGCTTGATGTAAGGGAGGGGGAGCTTCTCGAGCAGCTCGCTGAACGGAAGAGTGCCGATGTTGAACGCCTCGAAGGCGGTCGTGAGCGCTTCTCCGATCTCCGCCGCTTCCGTCTCGACGTCGGCGCTGAAAAGCGTCTTCGCAACGATCGCGAGCGTGAGTCTCATCATCTCGTCGTGCACGTCGAGTGCGCATCCATCCGTCCACCTCGACCGAGTCCGATCCGCGTACTCGACCATCGATCTCCCATAAGCAGCGATGCGATCCCGGTGAAATGCGGGCTGTGCGAGTCGCCGCTGGCGGAGATGAAAATCACCTTCGCTGGTAAGAAGCCCTTCGCCCAGGATACGCTTGGCGCGCATGAGTGCGCGGCTCTTGGTAAAATTCTTCTGGTTGGTGACCAGCACGTCACGGATGAGATCCGGGTGGTTGAACAGGTAGACGCGCTCGTTGCCGACCTTGAAGAACACAATGTCGCCATACTTTTTCGCGGACTCGACCATGAACGGGAGCCGGCGGCGCGCAAACCTGATCAGCATGTGACCGGGGAAGCGAGCTGGTGGCCCCGGCGGGGTCCGGTTATCTGGCGCCGTGCTCGGCATCGCGTGAGCGCGACCAGTGTGATTCGAGCCATCTGACCGTAGCGCTGCTGACCACGGAACTGAGAGCGATGGTTGCGGTCACGTCGCTCGTCCAGTGTTGATCTTCATAGACACGATCCCAGGCGACGAGTGCGACGAGACCGCTAAAGATAGCAGTGACGGGACCCGATTGGGTTTGCATGGACACTGCCTGGGCGATGGACGTGATGTGCGCCACGTGAGCGGATGGGAACGAATGCCAGTCACCCTTGGCCGTAAAAGGGTGGAAGCGATGGGAATCCCCTTCAACGTGCGGGCGCTCGCGACCAACGACGGGCTTGAGCGCTGACTCGACGAGGTCGGACGCGACGTAAGCCGCGACAGTGTTGAGCGTTCCATTGGCCAGCGATTCGCGCCCTGTCAGCAACGCGGTAACATAGGTGAGCGCCATCGCGGGGACGAGCCGCTGCGTGGTCCCGAGGGGATTTACCGTTTTCGCGAATCGATCGAGAGCTCGAGTACGTGTGTGAAGCGCCCATTCCCGTATCTCGGGGTCGAACGCCGCGGATGCGGCGATTCCCACAGGTACGATCCAGGCCCGCGCAGGCATCGGCTCGTGGGCAGAATGCGATACGGAATCCTGCTGACCGGTTGCGGTGCTCGGGACCAGCAACAGCTGGCTGATCGCGACCGCAACGATGTTCGAGCGCATGAATCAGAGTAGAGGCGGGAGAGTTTCGCGGCAAGGAGCATTCGCGCGTTGGAGACGAGTCGGCCAGTTGGCAAAAAACACGGCCGTGAATGAGATTATCCCCGTCTCTTCACTCTCCTACACGATGCCCCGCTCGCTCTCGCGCCCCGTTCTCGCGATCGCCCTCCTTGCGTCCTTTCCCGCGACGCTTCTCGGTCAGGCCACTCCGACCGCCAAGACTACGCCCGTGGCATTCGATGCAGATTCGGCACGACTCGCCGAATTGCCATGGCGCTCGATCGGTCCAGCGGTCACGAGCGGACGCGTCGTCGCGTTCGCGGTCCCCGAGGGACCCAAATCGCAGATCGGTGAGCGGCTCGGTGAGCTGTTCTACGTGGCGTCGGCATCAGGCGGTGTGTGGAAGACAGTAAACGGCGGGACTACCTGGGAACCGATTTTCGACAGCCAGGCCTCCGCGTCGATCGGTGACATCGCGGTGTCGCCGAGCAATCCGAGCATCATATGGGTGGGCACCGGTGAGGCGAACAACCAGCGGAGCTCGTCGTGGGGCGATGGCGTCTACAAGTCGGAGAACGGCGGAAAGACGTGGACGAACATGGGCCTCAGAAAATCGGAGCACATCGGCCGCGTCATCGTCCATCCGACGAATCCGGAAATCGTCTTCGTCGCGGCAGCGGGGCCGCTATGGGGAGCCGGCGGTGATCGCGGGTTGTTTCGAACCACGGACGGTGGACGCAGCTGGAAGAACGTCAAGAACATCGACACTCACACCGGATTCACCGACGTCATCTTCGATCCGACCAATCCCGATGTGATCTACGCCGCCTCGTTCCAGCGCGAGCGGCGTCCATACACCTACGTCGGCGGCGGCCCCGGCAGCGGACTCTGGAAGAGCATGGATGGCGGCAACACCTGGACGAAGCTCACCGAGGGATTGCCCAAGTCAGATGTCGGAAGAATCGGCCTCGATGTGAGCAGGTCGAATCCGAACGTCGTTTACGCCACGATCGAGACAAAAGTGACGGGAAACGGCGCATCACAAGGCAACACAGAAGCAAGTGTCTATCGTTCGGACGATCGTGGCGCGAGCTGGCAGAAAATGGGAACCGGCTTTTCCTACCCATGGTACATGGGACAGATCCGGGTCGATCCGACGAATCCAGATCGTGTGTATTTCATGGGAGTGCCACTCCAGGTCTCGACGGATGGTGGGCGGACTTTCCGCACCACGGCAAGCGGCGCGCACTCGGATCACCACGCCATGTGGATCGACCCGACGGATTCCAACCATCTCATCATCGGATGCGATGGCGGAGTCTACATCAGCCACGATCGCGGCCGCACCGTGGACTTCGTCCCCAATCTGCCGATCTCGCAGTACTACGCGATCGCAACCGACATGCGCCAGCCGTTCTACTACGTGTACGGCGGATTGCAGGACAACAGCAGTTGGGGCGGACCGAGCCAGACGCGCAACCGCCAGGGAATCACCAACGCCGACTGGATCCGCACGACCGGAGGCGACGGCTTCTACGCGCAGATCGATCCTGTCGACCCAAACACTGTGTACGGTGAATCACAGGGTGGCGACATCGTGCGCTTCGATGTTCGCACGGGCGAGCAAAAAACGATCAAGCCGTTGCCGGATTTTGGCGGCAAGCCGTATCGTTGGAATTGGAGCTCGCCAATGCTCATCTCGCCGTACGATCACAACACGATCTATTTCGGCGCGAACTATCTGTTCAAGAGCACCAACCGCGGCGACGCGTGGACGCGGCTCGGTCCCGATCTCACTCGACAGCTAAATCGTGACAGCCTGCCGGTGATGGGGAAGATCTGGCCGCGCGATGCCATCGCCCGCCACCAGGGAACGGCGGACTACGGCAATATCAGCACGATCGACGAATCTCCGTTGAAGCAGGGATTGCTCTATGTCGGGACCGACGATGGAGTCATTTCCGTCTCGCGCGACGGCGGGGCGACGTGGAACAGATACACCAAATTCCCCGGTGTTCCCGACCAAACCTACGTGAGTCGAGTAGTCGCATCGCGGTTCAACGAAGGAACTGTGTACGCCACGCTCGACAATCACCGCAACAATGACTTCAAGCCGTACGTCCTTAAGAGCACCGATTACGGTGCAAAGTGGAGTTCGATCGGCGGCAATCTCCCCGCCAACGGGTCGGTCCAGGTAATACGCGAAGATCTCTCCGAGCCAAACCTACTTTTCACCGGCACGGAATTCGGAGTGTTCTTCACGGCGTTGGGGGGCAGTTCGTGGACGCAGCTCAAGTACAACATCCCGACCGTAGCCGTGCACGACATCGTGGTTCACCCCCGGGAGCACGACCTCGTCATCGGCACGCACGGCCGCGGCATCTATATCATCGATGACATCACGCCGCTTGAAAAACTCGGTGAGGCCAACAGAGTCGGCACCTATCTCTTTCCCGTGAAATCCGCGACGGAGTACAACCCGAACGGTTCCGTCCCCGGAGGAATCCGCGGCGCGGGTGCTCTCGGCGATCGCGAGTACTCGGCCCCGAACCCGGCATTCGGCGCGATCATCACGTATTTCCTGCGTGACTCTTTGCCGAAGGGCGGAGATGTCGCGCTCGGCATCTACGATCCAACGGGGAAACACGTGCGCGAGCTGACGGCGAATAAAAAACGCGGAATGCATCGCGTGACGTGGGATCTTCGCACCGCGCCGCCCTATACGGTTCGCCGTCCGGCTGGTCAGGCTGGAGAGTCGCAGTCCAGGCAGCGCGATCCGTCGGGACCGTTCGTGCTGCCGGGCCGATACACGGCGCGACTGAGCGTGAAGGGAGGGTCAGGCGCGCCGGCCGTGCAGGAAGTCCCGATCGATGTTCGCTCCGATCCGCTCGTGCAGATGAACGATGCCGACTACCGGACGCTCTACGACATGCGTGTCAGCACCAGCCGACTGCAGGCGACAGTACAAGCCGCCGTTCGAACGGCGGAACAACTCAAGGAACAGATCACCGATGTGAAGACGGCACTCAAGAGTAATACTGCCCCCGACAGCGTTTCGAAGCAGGCTGATGCCGTTGATAAAGAGATCTCGGACATTCTGAAGAAACTGCGTGGGGATCCCGAGGGTGAGCCCGTGAGCGACGACAAAAGAGTGGAAGATGCTCCGATCCAGGAGCGTGTGAACAATGTTGCTGAAGAGATCGGGAACGTCACCTCGCAGCCTACTGAGCTTCAGCGCGCGACGCTGGCTTTGTCGTCGTCGGACCTCCAGCGCGAGGTCGGAAGAATCAACGCGCTGCTCGAGCGCCGCATTCCTGCGCTCAATGCGGGTCTTGATGCGGCAAGAATCCCGTGGACGATAGGGCGTCCGGTCGAGTTCATGAAATGAGATCTCCGACCGTCACCATCATGGAGTAGCGATGCCGGAGCCGATGAAGGAACACTTCACCCGGTTGTACAAGCACGTCGAATGGGCTAACGCCAGAGTACTCGAGAGTTTGCGCTCAGCCAGAAACCCGAGAGAGAAGGATCTGGTGCTTTACTCGCACATCCTCGCAGCGGAGCACGTGTGGTTGTCTCGAATCAATCGGTCTTCTCAATCCGTTGCAGTGTGGCCGGAGCTCTCGCTCGACGAATGCGAGAATCTTGGAAAGGTGAATGTCAGCGCTTTCAACGGTCTCGTCTCGCGCCTGACTCCGGAGGTTCTTCAGAAGCCCATCACCTACCGTAACAGCGCCGGCGATCAGTTCACCTCGACCATCGAAGACATACTGACACACGTGGCGATGCACGGGGCTTATCATCGCGGCCAGATCGCGGCATCAATTCGGGCCGCTGGCGACATCCCCAGCCCGACCGACTACATCGCCTTCAGGCGTGGCGCGCCCACGGCAACACGCCGGGGATGAACGAGGCTACGGTTCAAATCACGCCTAGTGCCGGCTAACTAAGCGATCTTCGGCGCAATCGAAAGCTGCTGCATTCGGTCATGATTGCGGGCCTTGCCGCAGCCCAATAGTATCCGAGTGTGGATCTCCTCCTTACCTATCTCCGCAAATACCGCGGGCTGATTCTTCTCGCGCTCGTGCTGGCGGCAACCAACCAGGTGTTCTCGCTCCTGGACCCGCTGATTTTCCGGCACGTCATCGATGACTACGCGACGCGCTTCCGAGAGTACCAGACATCGACGTTCATCAGGGGCGCGGGCAAGCTGCTGCTCCTGGCGATGGGCGTCGCATTCGTGTCGCGCGTCGCCAAGAACTTCCAGGACTATTACGTCAACGTCATCGTCCAGCGGGTTGGCGCCGAAATGTACTCGGACGGCATCAGACACTCGCTGGAGCTGCCCTACTCTGTCTTCGAAGACCAGCGCAGCGGCGAGACGCTCGGCAAGCTCCAGAAAGTGCGATCCGACGTCGAACGGTTCATCTCGCTCTCGATCAATCTCATCTTCACGACGCTGGTCGGCGTCGTGTTTGTCATCATCTACGCATTTTCGGTGAACTGGATGATCGTACCGGCGTTTCTGGCGACGGTCCCGTTGCTCGGGACGCTCAGCTGGGTGCTGAGCGGACGTGTAAAGACGATTCAGAAAGTGATCGTCGCAGAGACGACCGCGCTCGCCGGGTCAACTACGGAGTCGCTTCGGAACATCGAGCTCGTAAAGAGCCTCGGTCTCGCGGATCAGGAAGTCGTGCGGCTGAACGCGACGACGGAGAAGATCCTCAAGCTCGAGCTGAAGAAGGTGAAATACATCCGGAGCCTGAGCTTCATCCAGGGGACATCGGTAAATCTTCTGCGCACCTCCATCCTGTTCATGATGCTGTACCTGATCTTTACCCAGAAGATCACGGTCGGGCAGTTCTTCTCGCTCCTCTTCTATTCGTTCTTCATCTTCGGCCCGATGCAGGAGCTGGGTAACATCATCAACGTCTACCGCGAGACTGAAGTATCGCTCGGCAATTTCAGGAAGATTCTCGAAACGCCCAAGGATCTAAAGCCGCTGACTCCGGTTCCAGTGACGGAGATCCGGAAACTGGAATTCGAAAACGTCGGATTCATGCACCAGAGTGCCAGCACCCCTGCACTCACCGACATTTCCTTCGAGGTAAACCGCGGCGAGACAATCGCGTTCGTGGGACCGTCCGGTGCCGGGAAGACGACGCTCGTAAAGCTGCTGGTTGGTCTCTACCAGCCCAAGCAAGGAGAGATTCTCTATAACGGGGTAAACGGCACTGACGTCGATCTGGACCGGCTGCGCGAACAAATCGGTCTGGTGACCCAGGACGCGCAGCTCTTCTCAGGGACCATCCGCGAGAATCTCAAGTTCGTGAATCCACGCGCGACCGACGAAGAGTGCCTCGATGTACTGCACAAGTCGGCGGCGAACGCGCTGCTGGCGCGGGCCGACAAGGGGCTCGATACGCTGATCGGCGAGGGCGGCGTCAAGGTCTCGGGCGGAGAGAAGCAGCGGCTCTCGATCGCGCGCGCACTGCTCCGCAACCCTCATCTACTGGTGTTCGACGAAGCGACGTCCTCGCTGGATTCGCTCACAGAGGAGGAGATCAGTCGCACGATGCGGGAAGTTGCCAGCTCGCGCGAAGTGATCACAATTCTCATCGCGCATCGGTTGTCGACGGTAATGCACGCCGACCGGATCTACGTCCTCGAGCGGGGCAAGATCGTCGAAGTCGGCCAGCACGAGGATCTACTGCAACAAACCGGACTATACTACGCAATGTGGCGCCAGCAGGTCGGTGAGCGGCGCGCGACACCGCAGCTGCCATCCTCCCGCCCCGCTCAGCTAGCGCCGGCGTAACGCGATTTACACCTCATGACCCATCCATCCATGGCTGACGACTCCGGCAAACTGAAGAAGGGAAATTTCATGCAGGCGCTGGATTCGATTCGCCAGGAGGCGGAGCGCCTGATGGCACGGCGCGATCTCCCGCCGGAAGTAAAGGCGGGTCTCGACCGCATCATTGGTCTAACGCGCTCCAAATTCGACCTCGGCGGCGACATCGAGTAGGAATTCCGCCGCGATTCCAACCCGGAAGGCTTAAGCGGCATCTTATCCCCGCCTGAGATGAAGACGAGCGCGGTGGTATCGGACACTTTCGGACCTATCCCGTCCACGATTGGTGAAGAGAAGGCTGCAGCGCTGGACCACATCCGGCGCGCGCAGCTGGGGGACGTCGATGCCTTCGAGCTGCTCTATCACGAGCACTCCGGGCGGATCTACGCGCTGTGCCTGCGGCTCAAGGCCGGAGACAGCTCCGATGCGACGGAGCTGATGCAGGATGTCTTCATCCGGGCGTGGCGGAGGCTCTCGACATTTCGCGGCGACTGTGCGTTCTCGTCGTGGCTCCATCGCCTCGCGGTCAATACGATGCTCGAGAATGCCAGAAGCGACAACAGGCGGATCGCAAGAGTGCTGACGATGGACGATACATCACGCCTGGCGGGCGCGGCTCGATCGAGCGGCGTGGAGTTGAAGATGGACATGGAAGGCGCAATCGCCTCGCTGCCGAGGGGCGCGAGGCTCGCGTTCGTGCTGCACGATGTCGAAGGGTACCAGCACCAGGAGATTGCGGAACAACTGAGCGTCTCCGTCGGAACGGTCAAAGCGCAGCTGCACCGTGCGCGCAGGCTATTGAAAGAGAGGTTGGAACGATGACACACGAAGTCATCAGACATCTACTGGACGACTATGTCACTGGCGAGCTGACCGAAGACGCGCGCGGTCCGGTGGCCGATCATATCGCCGCGTGTGAGATCTGCCGTGCGGAAGTCGAGAGTCTGAAAGGAATCATTGCGCGCGCGGCGGATCTACCGAAGTCCATTGAGCCGCCGGCCGACGCGTGGCTTGACATCCGCGCCGCGATCGAGCGTGATAAGGAAGCGGTCGCCACACACCACGGAGTGACCGAAAGCTTCTGGCGGCGGCCGTACATGCTGGCTGCCGCGGTGGTTCTGGCTGCGGTCCTGTCCTCCGGTGGAACCGCGCTCTATCTCAATTCGCGAAGCACGGATGTCTCGCGTGCTGCTGCGGGCAATAACGGGAACAGCGCTGCACCAGCTACGTTCGTGGCCTTCACGATCGAAGAGAACACATATTTGCGGAATGTCGCCGTACTGCAGGATCTCCTGGATCAGCAGGAAAAATCGCTGGCTCCGGAAACCATCGCGCAGCTCAAGGCGAGCCTCCGAACGATAGACGAAGCGATTCTCGAAGCGCGAAATGCACTCGCTCGTGACCCTGCGAACAAAATGTTGATCGAAATGCTCTCGGGAACGTATCGGCAGAAGATGGATCTGATGCGCCGGACGGCGGAGATGACGCGTGGGAGCTGAGCTTCGCGTAGTAACCGATCGCGGTCGAGCGAGAGCACGGGCTGCGCTCGGTCGCGCCTGCACCCTCGGGGTAGCCGCCGTCCTGTTCATGTCGTCACCGGCCTTTGCCCAGAAGAAGGTCGAGCGAAAGCTTCCCCTCGGAATGGAAGGCGCGCTCCGAATCGTCAACATGGTCGGCAGCGTGGTAGTACACGGCTGGGACAAGGACACCGTCATGGTGCGAGGCACGCTCGGCGCCGGCGACAGCTTTTACATGGGCGGCGGCTACACCGGCGCCAAGATGTTCGTAGAATCGGTGAACGATCGGGATCCGAAGCCCACTCGGCTCGAGGTCTGGGTGCCGGCGCGCGTTCGCCTCTGGGTGAAGACGGCTACCGCAAACATCGATGTCGATGGAGTTGATGGCGGGCTCGACCTGTACGTCGTAAGCGGAGCGATCGACGTCACCGGAAATCCGCACGAGCTGAACGCCGAAGCGATCGACGGCGACATCCATATCACGGGCTCACCGCCATGGGTCAGGGCCAAAAGCGCGTCTGGAACAATCGTCTTCCAGGGCGCGAGCTCGGATGCGGCGTTTTCTACCGTGAGCGGAGCTGTGAAAGTCGATGGTGGAGTCTTCGAGCGCACCAAGATCGAAACAGTGACGGGGAGCATCACCTTCGTCGGCCGGCTGGACCGGAGCGGCGCGTTCGATTTCGATACGCACAGCGGCACCATCGATATCGCGATTCCAGACAAAACAGCGGCGTCGTTCTCCATCGTGACGATCGCCGGAAGCATCACCAACAATCTCTCGAAGAACAGCCCGATTCCCGGACGGTTCGGCCGCGGCGCGGAGCTGACGATGGACACGAGCGGCGGCGGCGCAAAGGTGTCAGTACGAACCTTCAAGGGTCCGGTAACTCTGCGGAGAACGAAGTAACAAATTTTTTAAACCATTGAGGGGTCAGTGGCATCATAGTGGCGCTCGAAAAGACTTCT
>JBGPHO010000014.1:0-19281 GCA_041484425.1 Gemmatimonadaceae bacterium | reverse complement strand
CTCAAATCCGCAACACTGGTGAGGAGTATCAGCGTCACAATGCCTGCGGAGGTGACGCACCAGATGCAGATGGCGCGGATGACCCCCAGCTCGAGGTACGTCAGCCACGCCGAGAACAGCACGCCGATGGCCGCCTCGGCTACGAGCACGATGGAGATCGCCGGCTCGTCTTCAAAGCGCGCGAGGGTTCCGGCCAGCGCGATCAGGAAGACGTCGAGATAGAAGAGCAGGCCCCAGGCGGCGACCGGCAGGCCCAGGAACCGCGACCACTTGCTCGTGTTGACTGTCTCGCACGAGCCGATAGTACAGCTCAGCTCACCGATGACGCCGAGCTTGTAGAGGGTGAGATACAGGCTGATGAAGATCCCGGCCAGCGCGAGCGCGGCCACGATCATCCGCTTCGTCACTTCTTGGGCGCTGGTGCCGCGGAGCCGCTCGTCGCGACCGGAGGAGTCGCGGATTTCCCGATCGAGTCGACAAGCTTTTTCAACTCATCGTAGTTGCGCATCCCGGGATACATCTTGTTGCCGATTATGAACGTCGGGGTGGAGTTCACTCCGCGCCTCAAGCCGTCGGCGAGGTTGGCGCTGATGCGCTTCTGGTATTTGCGCGCGTCGAAGCAGCTCTCCCATTTGGGGACGTCCAGGCCCACCTCGCCGGCGTAGCGCTTGAGGAACGCCTTCGGGGCGTCCGTCGCCTCGGTATTCCACTCCTCCTGCCCCTGAAAGATGCGGTCGTGCATTGGCCAGAACTTTCCCTGCTCGTCGGCGCACGCGGCAGCGTTCGACGCCGCGAGCGTGTTGCGATGCTGGTTCAGGGGGAAATCGTAGTAGGTCAGGTTGGCGAGTCCCGGATCGATGATTCGCGTCCGCACGTCAGGCTCCGTCACAGTCGAGAAGCCGGCGCACGAGGGGCACTCGAAATCCGCGAATTCCAGAATTCTTACCGGGGCATCGACCTTGCCTATGAGATACCCCTGAGCCGGTCCGGCGTTTGTCGTGTCGGCAACATTATTGACATCAGCCACACGGGACTTGGGCCTGCTCGCGACGTACCCGAGCGCGATAACGCCGACGAGCGCGATGAGGCCGAGCACCCAGAGGAAGGCTTTTGGCCGACTTGATGCACGGACCTCCCTGACGATCTTTTTCGGGGGTACGTTCCTGTTTCTGGGTGGTTCGTTGGTTGGAGGCATCTTCCGTGGTCGATTTCGTGCGTTGATAGCTGCGTGCGTTGTGACGCGAAAGCTAAGAGAGGGGTACATAGATGCAAGCTGATGTCCTGAGGGCTCCGGTCGGTCCCGGAGCGATGCACGTCGAGCGGTACGGGCATGGTGGAACTGCCGTCATTCTCCTGCACGGATTCGGGACCTGCAACTTTCTGTGGCGCGCGATCGCGCCCGCGATAACAGCCGCAGGCCACACGGCGTACTCGGTGGATCTGCTCGGGCACGGACAGTCCGACCGGCCTTTAGACGCCGATTTCGGCATCGCTGCGCAAGCGGAGTATCTCGATGCCGCGATGACGGTGCTGCGCGTCCCGCGCGCTGTGATCGTCGGCGTGGATCTTGGCGGCGACGTGGCAATGAAGCTTGCGGCGAACCGTCCCGATCGAGTCGAGAAGCTGGTGCTGATCAACACTCCCGCCTTCGAGGAGCTACCCGCAAAGGAGATCACCCAAATGCAGCGGCGGACGGCGCGCTTCGCGTTCAGTCTCACTCGCGGCGTGATGGGGGCGGCACCTCTGCTCGAGGGTGTGCTCAAGGGCAGCGTAGCCGATCAGGAGCACATGCCGATGAAGCTCATCGCCCGCTACCTTGCTCCCTTTGTAGGAAAGGATGGCGCGAAGCATCTTCTGACCCTGGCGAGCGCGGTGAACAAGGCTGATCTGGACGAAGACGAGTACGGAGAGATCAAGGCGCCGACGCTCATCATTTGGGGGGACGAGGACAAGTGGGTGGAGCCCAAGCTCGCCGACAGGCTGGTCAATGCCATACCGGAGGCCAGGCTGGTGAGGCTTGCGGGCGTCGCGCGGCTCGTTCCCGAGGAAAACCCCGAGCATCTCTCGGAATTGTTGCTCGATTTTATCAAGAGAAGGGCCGCAGCATGAACCTTTCTCCTATGAAATGGTGTCTAAGACGGGTAGATTGAAGGATACGATTTCATAGACGTTTTTACTCCAACCGAATTGATGAACACTCAGAAAAACAGATTCCGGAAGGAGCCAGTCCGAGCGGCAACTCCGTTTGCGGAGGCCCGGGACGAGCTGTTCCAGCAGATCATGCGCTGCGGAGTAGTAGGCTCGGCGCCCGAGGATCAGAAGGATTGGTTCGACAACACGATGGGATACCTGGCGGAGCGCTACCATGAGCTGGCGCCGTCGGAAGTAGGGGAGCTTCGGGTGCTAGGCGAGAGGTTCGCTCAGCCGCTGAAAGTCAGAAAGGCAGTTTGATTTAAAGGGCGCCCTCGGGCGCCCTTTCTTTTTTGCGACGAACTCAACTACGCTGCCGCCCGCTACCCGCTTAACGCCGCGCGCTAAGCGCAAAGGACGCCGGGACTTCACTGGCGCGGATCAGGGTAAAGGCAACTGCCCGTGCCATTACGCCACCTGAAGCGGTCCCGCCAGTTTGCAGCGAATAGCGGACAGCGTCAGGCGGGCAGCGGGCAGCAGCGTAGTTGCTTGTTGAGGTAGTCGGGCTCACCTCCGAGCGTTGATGCCCCGTCGCAGGATGACGCCGAACCGCGCCCCTCCCCCGAGCCCAACCTCAAAGGCAGGTACGAGTCCGGACGTCCGGCCGAGTGGCAGGGGCCCCTCGACGCCAACGAAGACCAGCAGATAGGCGCGCGAGCCGTCGTCGAGCTTCGACCGGTACCGGCCCGATATCCCGGCTCCGCCGTAGGGAGACCAGCGACTCTGACGGAACGGGTCGAGACTGAATCTCAAGATCAGATCGGTCCGGCCTTCGACGCCGTGACGCCCCGCCCCGATTCCGGCGATGAGGCCCGACCGCACGTAGATCCCGGAGGGGACGCTCAGGCCGAGGCCCGCCTCAACGCCGGTGGTCCGCGCGATGATGGCGTCGAGCCTTCCTTCCATTTGGAGCGGCTGCTGAGGGGTCTGCGAGAGCGCGTCCGGAGACACGATCAGAATCAGGCCGAGCGTCACGCGCAGGAGCGACCAAGTAGTTCGCATCGAGCCGGTCAGGGAGTGCTGGAACGGGTGCGTCCCCGCCAGAGCGCGAACGTATAGTCGACGATAGATGCCGCAGACACGACCCCGATCGCCATGATCAGAATCCTGGTCAGCTCCGGCACCAGGATGATCGCGACCAGCGTGACCATTTGCAGGACGGTGACGATCTTGCCCAGGATTCTCGCCCTGAACACGGCGGGACGCAGTGCTGGAATAATTTTGGCGACCAGGAACCCCACAGCCGTGGCCAGGTCGCGCGTGAGGAAGATGAAATACTGCGCGGTTGATAGCTGGCCCTCAACGAGGTATGTCGATATCGCGACGAGTACGAAGATGCGGTCGGCGATCGGATCGAGGAGCGCACCGGCGGTGCTCTCCGATTTTTTGTGGCGGGCGATCCAGCCGTCCATGAAATCCGTCAATCCGGCGACCGCGATGAGGGCGATGCGATCCCACGGTTCCGACACGAGCACGAATGCGAGCGCCAACACCACTCGCGACAACGACATCGTATTGGGAAGATTGAACAGAGCGCGACGACCCATGCGAGCGAAAAGTACGACCGCGTCCGAGCGCTTGCCAGCGCGCGCAGGCCTGTCTAGCTTCGCTCGATGACCTCGCACAGGCTGCTCGCGGCGATTTACCTCGCGCTCTCGGTCGCGATGATCGCGTGGGACATTCTGATGGCGGGCAGAATCGCGAAGCTGCGGCGCCTCCCACGCGGCTTTCAGACGCTCACTGGCATCGCCGGTCTGCTGCTCGTTCCCGCACTCGTGGTCGCTTACACCTCGGAGTCGCTTCTGTACGGCCGCGCGATCATTCTCGTGTCGTGGCTGTGGCCATTCACCGCGCTGCTGTTCGTGGTGCAGGCGATATACGCGCTCGGCCGGCGGTTGGTGACCCCTCTGCTCGGATTTCCGCTTCTCGTTTACAACATCATCATCGCCACCGTGGCGGTGACGAAGTTCGTCATCATCCGCGGTCATTCGCCCCTCGAATTCGGTCTCGCTCTCAACGCGGCGCAAGCGAGCATGCTCGGAACGTTCTTCGGAACGCCGGCGCTGTGGAATCCGATCTACATTCAGGTTCCGATATTCGCGCCCTCGCTTCCCGCCCGGTGGGGTTTCACGCGTCTCGCCCGCGTAGCGCTGGCGGGAGCCGCGATCGCGATGACGGCGCTCGTAGTCGTGGAGCTGCCTGGCGCGTACGCAGGCATCAGAAGCTATGCGTCACACGCGAACGACCAGCTCCAGGAGCATCCCGACGGAGATTTCCGGATCGGGCTCAAGATCTTTCCCGATCTCAGGAGCGGGCCGCCGCCGCTTTCGATCAGGTACGATCTCGCCCTCGCCGACACGCTGGATGTCGACGCGATCAGTGTCGTCGTGGATCCGGAAGCAGCGCGGGGAGTCGCACTGGATTCCCTTGCGCGCTCAATCGAACAGGCGCGGTCCGACAGCACACTCCTCATAGTCGCGCTCGGCTACCCGAAAAAGGGAGAGGAAGAATTCAAGCAGTCGCGAGAGGCCTACACGGTTGCGCGCCTCAAGGACGTCGATCGAATAGCGCGACGTCTCAAGCCGGACTATCTGATCCCCGCCGTCGATCCGCTGGAGGAAGGCACGCGCATTCTGGGCGAAGAGTCTCCACAGTACTGGATCGACTACTTCACGCGTGCGTCGCGCATCGCGCACTACATATATCCGCGCATCAAGGTCAGCGTCCCGATGAGCAGCTACGGGACCCGCGACAGCACGCTCTACGCGTGGGCGGCGCGACCGGGCTCGCCGATTGATGCGGTAGGCTTCTCGCTGCTGGCCGGATTCGACGGAGCGAGATCTCTCGACACGCATCTGCGCGTCGCGCAGCGCTGGATGCAGCAGTTTCCAAAGCCGAAGGAACATTGGGTCTTTGCCACCGGCGGATACCCGCTCGCGCACGGCGAGGAGAATCAGCTGCGCACGATCTGGGGAGTGCTGGCGTGGGCAACTGCTCAGGTGCCAATCAAGGGCCTCGTCGTGTACGAGGGCGGGGATTACAACTCCGTTCGGGGGCTTCGCGCCGCCGGCGGGAGACTTCGACCGGCAACCGATGCGATTCTTCGTGCCGAGAAAGGGTTGAGGGCCGGGACGCAATAGTTCAGGCGATCGGCGCTAAAAGAAAATACCGGTTTGAAAAGCACTGAACGGGATGCGAGATATCAGAAGCGTAGATGCCGGTCGTAAGTCACTGCGCGCTGACCTTTCTCGTTGGCGTACACCAGCCCTGGATGCGGCTGGATCGGTGCTCGATTAGGTCAGCGCGTTCTTACCATCGCCTGAGATCGCTGCTTCTCGGATCTCGGATCCCATTCAGTTTTTTTCTGCCAGGTTATACTGTCCGCCCAACCCCGCGAACTATCCCCTCCACCCTTCTTTCCGGATCGAAGTACTCACGCGCGACCTCGCGCATCTGGTCCGCCGTCACAGCGCGCATTCTCGTGTCGTATTCCAGCAGCTCGTGCAGTCCTTCGCCGAACATCCAGGCATCGAGCATCTCGCCCAGCAAAGCGCTGCCGCTCTCCTGGCTGATCGCGTGCGAGCCGACCACGTACTCCTTGGCGCGGGCCATCTCGTCGTCCGACACCAGGTCGTCGCGCAGCTTCGCGAATTCGGCGAGGAGACCCGCGCGCGCGACGCCTTCTTTCTCGGGCGAGGTCGCAATGTACGACAGAAACATCCCGGCCAGTCGTTTCTCGCTCACCGCCGCCTGCACCGTGTAGGCGAGCGACTGCCTGTCGCGCAGCTCTTCGAAAAAACGGCCGCCGAGTCCGCTCGCGACCGTCGCGATGAGATTGGCGGCGAAGCGGGCTTCGTCGTCACGCGCGGGCGCCGGAAAAGCCAGCGCAATCGCCGTCTGCGCCTTGTCCCTCGACTCGGCCGCAATCTTCACGCTCTTTGGCCAACGCGGCTTTCCAACCTTTGGAGCCTTTTCCAGCTGGAGTGCCCCGAGCTCCCGCGCCACGATGTCGGCGACTTCCTTTGCATCCATGTCCGCGACGATTCCGATCACCGCCGCGGATTCGAGGACCCGTGATTTGTGCCACTCTCTCGCCTGCTCCGCCGAGATTGCCCGCAGCGACTCCTCCGTCCCCATTGCTGGAGTTCCGTAGGGATGCTTGGCAAACGCAACGGAGCTCGCGAGTCGCATCGGGTAGCGGTACATGTCATCGCGCAGCATCGCGACGTTCGAGAGCGCGACTGTTCTCTCGGTCTCGAACGCAGCGTCGGGAATCGTGGGACGCTGTATCACGTCTCCGAGCAGCTCCAGCGCCTCGGCCAGGCGAGTAGCTGGAACGGACAACGACCAGCCAAAGCTGTCGCTCCCCGCGCTCGCCGAAATCGTTCCGCCGAGCATCTCGGCGTCCTCCGCGATCTGCGCGGCGCTGCGCGTGGTGGTTCCCTTGAGCATCGTCCGGGCGGTGAGCAGCGTGAGTCCGGCCTGCTCGGGCTCTTCCTCCACTGGCCCGCCTACGATATGAACACCGATGCTGGCCATCGGCGTGCCTGGTTTTCTCCGCACTAGCACCGGAACTTTTTCCGCGGTTCGAAAGACGGAAACGCCGGCTTCTTCCTTGTCCATCTCCGCGGGCTTGGTTTCCGGTGCGATATTCGCGGCGCGCCGCGGAATCGCCGGGAGGCGCTCCGACCCGCCCTCACCGAGAATCCTTTTCATGTCAGCCGCGTCCTGCGCGACGACGGGCGTGTTCTCCGGACGATAGACGAGAGCGGCTGCTCTCTCCTCGGACAGATACTTACGCACGACGCGCTGAATGTCGTCAGCCGTAGCGGACATGTAGCGCTTGAAGTACTCGTCGCCCAGCCGCCAGCCACCGAGCGCTTCCCATTCGGCGAGGTAATTGGCGCGTCCTTCCGCCGTCTCGAGTCGTCGAACCCAGCGCGCCTCGAAGATGCGGCGAACCCGAGTGAGCTCGTCATCCTCGACGGCCCCGACGCGCAGCTGGTGCAACTGATCCCAGATCACGCGCGCCGCCTCGGCGGTGTTCTCGGGCTCCGTCTCGGCGTGCACGACGAACACACCCAGCTCCGTCGGGGTGTAGTTGTAGGCTGTGATGGACGACGCGAGCTTCTTCTCGCGAACGGCACGGTAAAGGCGGGATGCGCGTCCCGTCGCCAGCACTGACGCTGCGAGGTCGAGGACCGCGGTATCCGCTTCCAGAGTGCCGGGAGTTCTCCATCCAATGACCAGCTGGCTCTGCGCGATGTCGCCTGCAAGCTCGCGATAGCGGAAGTCATCGTGCTTCGGCTCCGGCGGCCCCGGATGGCGCACCGGATCGCCGGAATTCAGGTCTCCGTACAACGCCTTCGCGCGGCCCAGTGCGTCCGCGTGATCGACGTCGCCCGAGATGCTGAGGATCGTGTTGCCGGGTCGGTAGAAGTTGCGGTAGAAGCCATTCATCAGGTCGCGCGTGAAGGCGCGCAGGCCCGGCTCTCGCCCGATCCGCCAGCGTCTCATGCGGTGCGCATCATGAAGCAGCTCGAACAGCGTCTCGGTGGCCACTGCCGATGGATTGTCGGACTTCCGCTTCGCCTCCTGGATGATGACTTCCATCTCCTTCGCCAGCTCGCCAGCGTCGATGACCGAATTCGCGTATGCGTCCGCCTGAATCTCGAGACCCTTCGCGAACCCCGACGACGGGAGAACCGTGTAGTAGGCCGTGGTGTCGTAGATCGTCTGCGCGTTCAGATATCCGCCGCTCGCCTTGGTCTCCTTGGCGATGTCGCCGACGCCGCGTTTCCCGGTGCCCTTGAAGTACATGTGCTCGAGCGCGTGGGAGAGCCCGTTTTCATCGTCGGTCTCGTCGAAGTATCCGGCTTTGACGTGGGTCACGATCGCGACGACGGGCGCCGACCGGTCCTCCTGAACGAGAACGGTGAGGCCGTTGGGGAGGACGGTGCGGTGAATGCTGGCTGGGTCCATTACTTAGGACAGTGAACGTGTTGAGGAAAGGAGTGCAACTGAATAGGCGGGAGGTCCCAGTGGGTAAGATGCCAGGTTGTTAGTTCACTACGTCCTGACTTTTCAATTCGGATAATCGGTACAGGCAGGTGCTGTTGCTTTGTATGCCACAGAGATAAGTCGGGCGTCGTGCACTAAATAACTGGCATCTTACCTACAGGGACCTCTCGCCTATTCAGTTGCAGTCATGACTTGCGCCGTCGAGGGCGTTCCAGTTAGTCGGCCAGCGATCCCCAGCGAAGCGCGACAAGTCCCAACACGAAAAAGAGAGCGCCGTAACCGAATAGCCACATTACATCGGCCATGTGCGCGCTTCCTGTCCCGATCAAGGAGTTTGCCACGTCGTCAAGCTTGTGCACGGGTGGCAGCAGCTCCACCAGCTTGCTGCGCCAGTCGTTCCTCGGACCGTACAGGCTGCGCATCATCCGCGCACCCAGCCACACCGCCGCGAGGGTCAGCCAATCGTACCGCGTCGCCACTGAGAGAAAAAAGCCGATTCCGCCCATCGCGACGTAGACGAGCGCGGTGTAGAGCAGAAAATACGGGATGCTGAAAGTCGGAAGAACCGTGCGCAACAGGATGGAGAGCACGAGCATCGACGCGACGACGCCCGCCATGTAGACAAAAAAGAGCTGGGCGTAATAGAGAACCGGGTTCACCGGCTTGGAGAACAGGAACCGGTAGTAACCCATCTTCCGATCGGTGGAGACAATGCCATTGAGCGCGATGAGAACAGACACCGATACGATCGCGCTCGAAATCTGAAGAGCGATTCCGAATACCGTCGCGCCCTGAGGGCCGTTCCACGCCGGTCCCATTGTGCGCCGCAGCGGCTCGATCAATACGTAGCCCCATAGAAAGCCGATGATGAGGATCGCAATCCCGCGCTCGACCACGAAGTCGCGAAACTGCCAGAGCGAGTATCTCGCCAGGCTGCTGATGCGGTTCACTGCGAATCTCCCACGGCTTCCCTGAATTGCTGCTCCAGCATCGATCTCTCGGGGACGACGCTTGCGACGAGCGCTCCTCTGCCGATCAGATCGGCGAGCGCCTCGTTGAGCTCCTTGATGCTGTGCACCGTCACGTCGTATTCCCCGCGGCCGGCATCTTCCGCCTGGGGAAATACGGCGCGAATGAGATCGAGCCCGCTGGCAAGAGTCAATCTGAATCGCGTCGCCGCTGCTGGAGCCGCGCTCTCGTAACCGGTGCTCACCACTCGCTGAAGCCGCCCGCGATCGATGATCGCGACGCGATCCGCCAGCCGCTGAAGCTCATCGAGATTGTGCGAGGCGATGAGTATCGTGCGCTCGGGCCGCCGCAGCTCCTCGACGATATCGCGAAAGCGCTGTGTCCACACTGGGTCCAGGCCGTGTGTCGGCTCGTCGAGAACCAGGATCTGCTCATCGCGGAGAAGCGCCTGCGCGAGGCCGAGGCGCTGGAGATTTCCCTTGGATAGCGCCTTCACCTTCTTGTCGCGGTGCTCGGCGAGTCCGAGCAGGTCGATGACGTAGTCAACCCGTTGCTGAATCTCCGAGTGGGATATTCCCGCCAGCGTCGCGAAGCGCACGAGCGCGGTCTCGGCGCGCCACTTGGGGTTGATTGCGATCAGCTCCGAGAGGTAGCCGATTCCGTTCCGCTCGACGTACTGCCGCGCGTGCAATCCGTTGATCTCGATGGTTCCAGCGGTCGGACGCAGGTAGCCGAGCATCATCGCGATGAGCGTGGTCTTGCCGGCGCCGTTCGGGCCGGCGATTCCTAGTATCTCGCCCTCGACGACCGTCAACGAAAACTCCTCGACCGCTTTGACAGAGTTGCCGAGGAGTGATTTGTAAATCTTCCCGACGTTCCTGAATTCGATCACAAGGGCGGCGGCGCGGTTGTAGTCGCCGCCGGTTGCAGGCACGCCTGCCACGGGCCACTGCCGGCACCGTTGATCCACTTCGTTCCTTCCGTTACCCGATTGAGCCGCATCATGGCGCAGCCGAGGTAGCCCTGTGAAGCGCGATCCTGCGGATTGGCCTGCACCGCGCGCACAAAGAAGCGGCGGGCGAGGTCGTACTGACGGCTCGCGAAGAGAACGAGTCCCATCTCGCGCAGCGCGACCGCGTTCTTTGGATCCAATCTCAGAGCGGTGTCGAGCTGTGCCCGCGCGGTCGCGAGGTCGCTCTGCTGACGCGCGAGTCTGGCAAGAAAGACGTGCGGCGTCGGCGAACCGGGATCGGAGTTGACCGCCTTGGCGAACTCACCCCGCGCTCGTTCAAGCTGCCCGTTGTTCATGGCATCGATACCGGCGGTTACGCCGCTAGCGCCTGAGCCGCGCCCGAAGAAGAAATATCCCCCGCCCGCCAACAGCACGACGACTGCAATCCCGATCCACACCGGCATCGAGAGCTTGGGCCAGCGGCGGCCGCCCGAATCAGCCGCAGCCAGCGCCTGCTGGACCATGGTGCGCCCAATTCCGCCGCTTGCACCTCCGCTGGTGCTACCGCCCCGGGCAGTACTGCCGCCTGCGGCCGCCGCTCCCTCGGACGCAAAGGAGCCCGGCATTTCTATCGTGGGAGGCCCCGCCATGCTCCTGCCGGCGTAGGCTGGAGGCTGTCGGTAGCCGCCGCCCGCCGACGGAGGTGCGTACGGTGAGGCCGGTTGCGGCGGCAGTGGCGGCCTTGATGGCTGCGCCGGCGCCGACTTGCGCGGGGTGTAAGCCGCCTGAGGCGGACTCGCCGGCGCCGCAGGCTTCACCGGCGCGGGGCCCTTGAGCCCCGACTCGAGCGCCTTGAATCCATCGACCGCGGCATCGCCGTCGGCTTGCGTCGGTTTGTAGCTGGTGCGATTTGCGCGGTCGCGCGCGGCGAGAAACTCCAGCAGCGCATGCGCCTGGTCGAGCGTGATCAGCTCGGCCTGGCGCGACGCGCGAACCAGCTGTTGTCCGGTAAGTGAGGAATTCCCCACGAGCGCCTGGAGCGCGCCTTCGGCGCCCGCCCAGAGATCGATGATGTCGGCGGCGAGATCTTCCGCCGTGCGTGGTGTGTCGAAGTGACTGAGAACGGGGCGAACGCCATTCAATGCTGCAAGCGCCGCCGGCGAGTTCGGTGGACTCATCTCAGGATGCGCAAAAGCCCTGCATCCGCACTACGTCGAATGAAGCTCTCCGCATCCTGCTCCGGTTTTGGCGTCTCTTTGAGGCAATTCGCATCGCGCATCTTGCTGACGATTTCTTCCCACGTCCCTTCAAATGTATTCCCATCGTCGAGCTTTATGCGGTGGGACTCCGGCGTGCTCTTCACTTCGGCGAAGCTGGAAAGGAGCGCGCCGAACAGCTCCAGCTGGCCCTTCGCCTCGGACTGAGCCGCGTCCACGAACTTGGCCTCGATCTCTGCCAGCATCTCGTCGATGTCGTCGAGGTCGCCCGCCAGATCGCGCAGCCTGTCCTCCCACGGACGCAGCTCCGGATCGTTGTCGCGCAGGCGATAGATCATTTTCTTGAGCTCGATCAGCCTCCAGATGCCCAACTCGTCCCAGTGGTCTTCGGGTGTCGAGCGGTCGAGGTGATAGAGCGCAGCCTCGTAATCGCCGCGATCGTAGAAGATGTTACCGAGGTAGATGCGCGCTTCGGTGTGATCTGGATCCATCTGCAGGGCGCGACGGAGCGTCGAGATCGCCGTCTCGTCGTTTCCCAGTCTGTGCTCGGCGTAGCCGATGCAGGACACTGCTTCCGCCGCATCGGGCGTCTGCTGTGCCGCAATCTCGAAGAACTGCTTGGATTCGTCGATCAGGCCTTCGCGGAAAAGCGCGCGCCCGATCTGGAGCATCAGCTCGACATCGTCCTGGTATCCTAATTCCAAGGTATGGCGGAAGCTCTTTAGCGCATGCTCCTGCTGGCCGAATTTCAGGAGTGTCTCGCCGAGTCCCGCGAGCGCATCCTCGTGGTCCGGATCGAGAACGAGCGCTTCCTCGAAGCTGCGTCGTGCCCACGCAAAGTCCTCGCGGGCGTGGTGGGCATAGCCAACCCCTATGTGGAGCTCCACAGAGTTCGGATAGAGACCGAGTCCCTCTCTAAGTACGTCCAGAGCTTCGTCATACTGTCCTTCGTTGTACAGCTGATGTGCTCTTTCGTCGTACTCTTCAGAACTCAAAAAAGGTGTTGGCATGAATACGCACCCTCCGAGGAGTCGAGTATAGGTCTATTGTACTCTTTAGACACTGCATTGTTCAAGGTAGTAACATCCAAGGCAGAACGGCTCAGGTGACGACCGCGATTTTTTCCGAGTAGCGTTGCCAGCTCCCACTTTCCAGCGCCTTGTCGATCTCGGAGACTGCTTCGTCCAGCTCGTCCTCCCTGGTAAAGAAGTGAGGGGCAATCCTGATACCAGCCCCTACGCGGTAGTCCACGAGGATGTTTTGCGACAGCAGGTGTTGCGCGACTTCGTAGCCGTGCGGAACATCGATCGCCACGGTTCCACCGCGGCGCGCGGGGTCGCGCGGCGCATTCACGATATAGCCGCGGGCGTCGGCGAGCTCGATCAACCGTGAGGTGAGGCGAACGCTCTTCTCCCTGATGGCCGCCACCCCGGCGCGGCGAAGAATCCTCGGCCCCTCCGCCGCTGTGTAGAGCGCTGGAATCACCGGCGTTCCATTGAGCCAGCGGAATGCGCCGGTGGTGTACTCCATGGAATCCTCGAAAGCGAACGGGCGCGCATGCGCCTGCCAGCCCGTCAGGGCCGGCTTGAGCTGATCGCGGACGGTCGGACTCACGTAAAGGAAGCAGGCACCGGGTCCGCCGCAGAGCCACTTGAGAACGCCACCGGTAAGAAAATCCGGCTTGCTCCGTTTCACGTCAACCTGTACGATCCCGACGGCGTGAAAGGAATCGAGTGATACGAGGGCGCCGACATCGTGCGCGCGAGCGCAGATCGCGTCCACATCCATCAGGTAGGCGCTTCGAAAGAGCACGTGCGACACGGCCACGAGCCGAGTGCGTTCGTCGATGGCGGACAACAATCTGTCGCGATCGATCGTCAATCCGTCGTCCGACCGCACCACCAGGACGCGGGCGCCGAACCGCCGCGCCATCTCCGAGTACGCGTACCGCACGGACGGGAAGTCGAGCTCCGTCATCACGACTGTGTCGCGCTGCTTCGTAAAGTCGATTGACGAAAGCACGGCCGTCTGCGCGATGGTGACGTTTGGCATCATTACGATTTCGCCCTTGCCGGCGTTGATGAGCGGCGCGATCTCGTTGCCGATCTCGACCGGAAGCTCCCACCAGCCGCGGTTCCACGCCTTTACACCGAGGTCGCCCCAATCGCGCGCGTATTCGGCCAGCTTCTCGGGGACGGTGCGGGGCATCGGGCCGAGAGAGTTGGAGACGAGGTACGTCGTCTTGTCGAGGATGGGAAACTCCTCGCGGAAGGCGAGCAGCTGATCACGCTGCCGGCCCTGAACGGATTTCGCTGTCAAACGCTGTCGTCCCGGCTCACTGACCTTTTCGCGAAGCGTCGCGCATTGCGCGAAATTCCGCGTCGGAGTTCCAGGTGGGAACCGTGCGCGCGTTCCCCAGAGAGAGCCCAAACCGATACACGATCTCGGCGAGTTGCGCCGCACCCCTCAGATCAAAATCTGAGCGATACTCGTCGGAGGGTTGATGGTAGCGGTGGGCGACATAGTCATCGCCCTGCTGCACGCCCCAGCCTGTTGGACGCCCGACGTAGTCGTCGCCGCCGCCGATCGAGACCGATGGGATTCCGGCCTTCGCGAACGAAAAGTGATCGGAGCGATAGAAGTGTCCCTGCTCGGGGTGGGCGTCGGGAGACAGCCGAATGCCTAGCGACTTGACCAGCTGCGCGATCGCAGGCCCGAGCGAGCTCTTGTTGTCCCCCATCACATTGAGATCGCTCACTCGCCCATTGACGGGAACTACATCCATGTTGAGGGCCGCGATGATCTTCGACGCGGGAACAGTCGGGTGCTCACCGAAATATGCCGAGCCGAGCAGGCCGGATTCTTCGGCGGTAACGAAGACGAAGAGCTGCGAGCGGCGTGGCTTCACTCCTTCCGCCGCGGCGTGGGCGATGGCGAGCACCGTCGCAACGCCGGATGCATTATCGACCGCGCCGTTATAGATGGAATCGCCGTTTACAACCGGGCCAATTCCGAGGTGATCCCAGTGGGCACTGTAGGCCACGTATTCGTCACGCACTGCTGGATCGATCCCACGCACCACGCCGACGACATTGTTCGACGACATGTGCTGGACGCTGTTGCGCATCGTCTCATCGATGATGATGCCGGTTGGAACCGGACGGAAATCGCGGGACTCCGCACGCTGGCGCAGATCGGCCATGTTGAGTCCGGCCTGCGAGAGAAGCGCCGTCGCCGCGCTGTCGGTAATCCAGCCGCGCACGCCAATGGGAGGCGGCGCCGCGGCGGGGCGTGGGAGGAGGCGGTGCTCGACTGAATTGGAGCCGACGACAACTTGCCATGGATAACCGGCGCGCTCGGTAGTGTGGACGATCAGCATTCCCGCCGCGCCGCGACGCTCGGCTTCCTCGTATTTGTACGTCCAGCGCCCGTAGTAGGTCATCGCTTTCCCGCCGAAGAGATTCGGCTCGGAGGCGGTAGCAGGCGGATCGTTCACCAGGACGAGCAGAATCTTCCCGCGAACATCGGTGCCCTTGAAATCGTCCCACTTGTATTCGGGCGCGGTGGCACCGTAGCCGACGAACACGAGCTCTCCGCGCGCGCTGCTTGCGTCGGTAGCGGAGCCCGGCCAGACGACGACGTCATCGGTGAAGCGAAGGTTGGCGTTGGCCTTGCCTGATGCGGTGACCTTGATGGTGCCCGGATCCGCTTTTACGACGTCGATCGCAACACGCTGGAAGTACGAGCTGTCTCCAACCCCGGGCTTGACGCCGAACGCCTTGAGCTGTGCGGCGATGTACTCCTCGGCGATTCGGCCTCCGCGCGTGGCGGGGGCGCGACCTTCGAGGAGATCGGAGGACAGGAAGCGCAGGTGCGCGTCTATCTCGTCCGTTGTTATGCGGGCCGGCGCAGCTCTGGTCTGAGCGGATGCACTCGCCGCGGATAGTATGGTGAAAAACGCAATGGAGAGCCGAACGGTGGAGCGAGTCATCGATTTACTCAGTGTGTGTGATGGACGTCAGTACATTATAGCTTCTCGCAACCAACCTTAGCATACCCTCAATCGCGTCCCGCACCCAACGTTAGCATGCCCCGCCAGACTCCACGAAGTGTAAAACGAGCGACTCCATCCAAGCCTCGACGCAAGGCGCACAAGGTGGCGCTCGTCCTGGGCGGCGGCGGACTCAAGGGGTTCGCCCACATCGGCGTCTTTCGAGCCCTCGAGGAGATGGGAATCGAGCCCGCTGTAGTCGCAGGCACGAGCATCGGCGCGCTGATCGCGTCGGCTTATGCCCGGGGGATGTCGGTATCAGAGATGACGGATCGGGCCCGGGCGCTGAAGCGGCGTGACCTTTTCCGTCTCAACCGAATGGGGATGCTGCTGGAGCGGCAGCACTCACCCGCGATATACCTCGAGGAGCCCCTCAGAAACGTCGTGAACTCGGTGGCGGGTGAGAAACGGTTCGATCAACTGAAAAGAACGCTGCTGGTCAACACCGTCGACATTCAGCGCGGCTCCCAGGTGGTGTGGGGACTGCCGGGTCTCCGCGATGTGAGTGTTGCCGAGGCCGTCTACGCCTCGTGCGCGCTGCCAGGGTTTTATCCTCCCGGCCCGATCGGCGGGAGGATGTGTGTCGATGGCGGTGTTCTCGACAACCTTCCCGTGTCGATCGCCGGGCGGGGGATGGACGCCGTAATCGCGGTGGACACGGGATCGAGCGACCTCGAGCCGGAAAACGACATCGCGACTGCCGGATTCGCCTCTATCTACGTCCGGGCGGCGACGACGATGATGCACGCGCTCCAACTGGCCCCGTTCGCCACCTGGACGCGCCCTCCCATGATTCTGATCAGGCCGAAGGTGAATCACATCGGCTGGTTCAGCTTCTCCCACACCGACGAACTGCTCGAAGCGGGCTACACGGCCGCGATGGAAGCCTGCAAGCACTATGAAGAGTGCATCACGTGGGGCATCGGCGTCTTTCCCCGCCGGCCGATGCAGATCGCGGTCGACCGGGAGAAGTGCATCGGGTGCACGCTCTGCGCTGCTCTCGCACCCGATGTGATGGCGATGGATTCGCACGGGAAGGCGTACCCGCTGACGCCGGTCGTTGAGTGGTCGCCGGCGGATGGCGACTTCGTGCACCACTGCCCCACGTACGCCATCGAAGCGACGCGCCTCGAGATGGGCGGCAGTCACGAGGAGAAGACGACGGTTGATCCCACCAACGAGCCGACGACGAAGACCGGCTAGGCCTAATGACCGGCCGCCCCGGCGTCCGAGTCGCGAGGATCAGGCGCTCCGTGCCGAGCCCCGGTGTTCGGATCTATTCGAATAGAATGCGCCGTTCCCTGATTACCGCCAACTGCGACTCTGTACCCCATCCCTTCCAGCGCGGCCACGGTCGCCGGCGAAAATGCATCCCGCTCGGCGAACAGCTTGTCAGGAAGCCACTGGTGATGGAAGCGGCGTGAAGCAACCGCTTGCTCGATATCCATTCCGAAGTCGACCTGGTTGAGTATCACCTGCAGCACCGTGTTGATGATCGTGCGCCCTCCTGGGCTACCGACCACGGCGACCAATTTTCCGTTCTTTGCGATGATCGTGGGTGTCATGCTGGAAAGCATGCGCTTGCCCGGCCGGGCGAGGTTGGCGTCTGTACCAATCAGTCCGGTGGAGTCAGTCAGGCCGGGCTTGCCGTTGAAATCACCCATCTCGTTGTTGAGCAGAAAGCCCGCTCCAGGAACAACGGCTCCCAGTCCGTAACCGCCCTCGAGCGTGTAAGTCACCGACACCGCCATGCCGCTCGAATCGACGACCGAGTAGTGAGTGGTCTGCTCGCCCTCGGATCGCTCAGCTACCTGAGCCGGGCTCGACGGGCTGGCGCGGTCTGGCTGGATGCTCCGCCTCAATGCCGCTGCGTAGGCCTTGTTCGTGAGCCGCGCAACAGGCGGCTGCACAAAATCAGGATCGCCGAGGAAGCGCGCGCGATCGAGAAAGGCGCGGCGCATCGTTTCCGTCACAAGGTGGACGTACTGCGCTGAATTGTGCCCCGCAGCAGCCAGATCGTATCCCTCGAGGATGTTCAGCATCTCAACCAGCGCCACGCCTCCGGAGCTCGGCGGTGGCATCGAGATGATGTCGTACCCACGATAGGTGCCTCGGATTGGTGGACGCTCCTTGGCCTCGTAGCGGGCCAGATCGTCCTCCGTGATCAGCCCGCCCGCTCTCCGCATCTCTTCGGCGAGCAGCCGCGCCGTCTCGCCACGATAAAAACCATCCTGTCCCCCGTCGCGAACGCGAGCCAGGGTTCTCGCAAGATCCGGTTGACGGAACCTCTCACCGGCCGAGTAGGGTTGGCCGTTTCTTGAGTACGCGGCAACGCTCGCCGGATACTCCCGGAAATACTTGAGCGCTCCCCCGAGCGACTGGGCAAGTCCAGTTGGGACATCAAATCCGTCATTGGCAAGATGTACTGCGGGATCGACGAGCCCGCGCCAGGGAGTCTTGCCGTATTTGCTGTGCGCCAGGAAGAAACCGGCGACTGTGCCTGGCACACCCACCGCTTTGTAACTGTTGTGGTGAACTCGGGCGGAATAAATACCCGCGGAATCGATGAACATCTCGGGCGTGGCCGCGCGCGGCGCCATTTCGCGGAAGTCGATTGTCGTCGCTCGGCCGTCAGGAAAACGGATCACCATAAACCCTCCACCGCCAATGTTGCCGGCGACGGGATGAGTGACCGCGAGAGCGAAGCCCGTGGCGATTGCAGCATCGACTGCATTTCCGCCGGCAACGAGAATATCCCGTCCGACATCACTGGCGATGGTGCTGGCGGAGACAACCATCCCGTGAGGTGCTGTAACGCTTCGCCCAGACGAAAGCGTGGGGGCCGCGGACGGCGTTACTTGGGCCAACGCCGATTCGGAGCCGGCAAACAGCGCGAGGATGGTGGGGAGAATCGCGCGGCGAAAGCCACGACCGGCGTGGATGAGACGGACTCTCATAGGCACCTCGAGGCGGAGAATCACCAGCTGTCAGCGCACGCAACAAACTACGCAAAGTGTTAGATTTGGGTCAGCCTGCCGAGCTGTGAAGTCAGTTCGGCAGTGGCTCCGCGCACTACGGCCAGCGCACTGACGCGGCCAAGTTCGGAAAAAATCAAAATGACACACCCGAATTCCTTCGGTAGCCGATCAACGCTGGACGTTGCGGGTCGGCAGTACACGATCTTTCGGCTCGATTCCCTGTCCAAGCTGGCGGACGGGAACGCAGGCAGACTCCCCTTCAGCCTCAAGGTCCTCCTCGAAAACCTGCTCAGAAACGAAGACGGCAAGTTCGTCAAACCAGACGACGTGCGCGCCCTGGCGACCTGGGACATGAAGGGGAAAGTCGAAAAGGAGATCGCATTTCGCACCGCGCGTGTGCTGCTCCAGGATTTCACCGGAGTTCCCGCGGTCGTCGATCTCGCCGCGATGCGCGACGCCCTCGCCCGACTGGGTGGCGACGCGCGTCTGATCAATCCGCTTCAGCCGGTTGATCTCGTCATCGACCATTCGGTGCAAGTCGACGAATACGGATCGGAGGCGGCGCTTCTCATCAATGCCGACTTCGAGTTCGCCCGCAATCAGGAGCGCTACGCGTTCCTTCGCTGGGGCCAGAAGGCGCTGCACAACTTCCGCGTCGTTCCTCCCGACACCGGCATCGTCCACCAGATCAATCTCGAGTATCTGGCACAGGGCGTCTTCACCGAAACGGTGGGCAAGCAGACGTACGCCTACCCCGACTCGCTGGTCGGCACCGATTCCCACACTACCATGATCAATGGACTCGGTGTGCTCGGCTGGGGGGTCGGCGGAATCGAAGCCGAGGCGGCGATGCTCGGACAACCGGTGTCGATGCTCATTCCGGAGGTCGTCGGATTCAAGATG
>JBGPHO010000013.1:0-19498 GCA_041484425.1 Gemmatimonadaceae bacterium | reverse complement strand
TGGCGCTCCGGATCGTGAAGGAGATCGAGCGGACGCTCCCTTCGCTGGTCGGCTACACTCCTCACCATGCGTAAGGTGCTGTTCGTCGCCGGAGAGGCTTCCGGCGACCTCCACGCGGCAGGTGTGGCGGCTGCGCTGAGACGGATCCGACCCGAGCTCGTTCTCGCGGCTGTTGGGGGACGACGATTGGCCGAGCAGGGAGTGCAGCTGATTCACCGGGACGAACAGCTCGGCGTGATGGGGTTCCTCGACATTGTGAGGCACGTGCCACGGCACTTCCTTCTTCTGCGCACGATTCGGAAGATGTTCGACCGGGGTGAGGTAGCCGTGCTGATACTCATCGACTATCCCGGCTTCAACATGAAGGTGGCCGCGGCCGCGAAGAGAGCCGGTGTGCCTGTCCTTTACTACGTAACACCACAGGTGTGGGCGTGGGGAGCGGGGCGGATCCCCAAGCTCGCTCAGCTCGTCACCAAGGCCGCGGTCATCCTTCCGTTCGAAGAGCCGTTGCTCCGAGGCTTCGGCATCGACGCGACATTCGTCGGCCATCCGCTGCTCGATCGCGCTGTCGACATGCCGACGAAGGTGGAAGCGCGCGAAGCGCTTCAGCTTCCGCTGAATACTCCGGTGCTCGCACTCTTTCCCGGGAGTCGCCAGCAGGAGATCGATCGCCACATCGACGACTTCGTGGCCACGGGCAAAGAGCTTCAGCGCAGGATTCCAGGCCTGCAGGTGCTGGTCAGCGTCGCACCCACTGTTGCTCTGGATTCCGCGCGCTGCCCCTTCCGGCTGGTGCATTCGGCGTCGCTGAGCGTTTTGCGGGCGGCCGACGTGGCCCTTTGCAAAAGCGGAACTACCACGCTCGAGGCGGCGATCGCCGACTGCCCGCTGATCGTGGCGTACCGAACGGGGCGAATCAACTATGCGCTCGCGAGGAGATTCGTGAAGGTGCCGAACATCGGGCTCGTCAACGTCGTCGCCGGCAGGAAGGTCGCGCGCGAATTCATACAGGACGAGATTGTCCCGTCCGAGATGGCGGATGCTCTGTCGGAGCTGCTTGACGATGGTCCACGACGACAGGAGCTGCTAGCCGGGCTGGCCGAGGTGCGCTCGAAGCTCGGCTCGGCCGGGGCGGCAGACCGCGTTGCGCGGATGGCAAGCGAGCTCGCGGGGCCACGCGGATGAGCGACGACGCAGAACCCTTTTCGTGGCGATCGCGGGCGGCGCTGCTCGCTGGCAGGGGCGCTCTACAACTGCTGGCACGGACGTGGCGATTTCGAGTCGTCAATTCCTCAGCGATCGATGACCTGCGCGCAGCGAAGCGGAATTTCATCTTCTCCCTCTGGCACGGACAACTGCTGCCGCTTCTCTGGCACCATCGCGACGAGGGCGTCGTCCTTCTGATCAGCGAGCACCGGGATGGAGAGCTCGTCGCGCGCGCGGCGGAGTCGCTTGGTTACGCGCTCGTCCGAGGCTCGACGACACGTGGAGCAGACCGCGCGCTGATTTCAGTGATTCGGGAGCTTCAGGCGGGGCGTGAGGTCGCGATTACTCCGGACGGTCCAAAGGGACCCGCGGGGAAGTACGCGCCCGGAGCCCTGATCGCCTCGCAGAGATCGGGCGCGGTGATCCTCCCAATAGCTGCGGTGGCGGATCGTGCCTGGCGTCTCAACAGCTGGGACCGCTTCATGATACCGAAGCCCTTCGCGCGAGTGACGGTCGCCTATGGAAATCCAGTGAATGTGCTCGCAGCAACTCCTCGTGCGGCGTCGGAAGAAGCTCCGCGATTCGAGGCGATCATGAACGACACCGTCGGGAAGGCTGGTGGCTGATCGACGCAGAATGATCGAGACGGTTTGGACCGGCCGGGGCAAGCGCGCCCGCGCCGCGCGCGCGATCCTCGCTCCGGCGGCTGCGCTGTACGGTGTGGTCGTCGCAATCAGGGGGAAGCTGTACGATTGGGAAATCTTCCGGTCGACAGAATTCTCTGTACCCGTGCTGAGCGTCGGGAATCTGTCGGTCGGCGGCACCGGCAAGACACCCGTTGCGGCGTGGCTCGCCGGCAGATTCCTGGAGAAAGGTGCTGCTCCCGCGATCGTGCTCCGCGGTTACGGCGGTGACGAGACAATCGTGCACGAGCGACTCAACGAAGGAATCCCCGTCATCGCGGCTGCTGATCGCGTGCGTGGGATCCGTGAGGCGATCGCGCAGGGCGTGGATGTCGTCGTCCTCGATGACGCGTTTCAGCACCGCCGGGCCCGGAGGGACGCCGACATTCTGCTCGTAAGCGCCGATGCGTGGTCGGGTAAGCCTCGACTTCTTCCCGCCGGCCCGTGGCGCGAGCCTCTTCGCGCTGCGCGTCGGGCATCGCTGGTGATGATCACGCGCAAGGCCGCAGACAGATCGGCGGTGGAGGATGTGAAGCGCGCTCTGGCCAACGCGGCTTCTCACGTGCCCATCGTGATTGCGCACCTCGTACCTGGCGATCTGAAGAGCACGGCGACTGGGCAGACTCTGCCGCTGCATGCGCTTCAGGGGGTGGACCTGACCGCGATCGCCGCTATCGCGCAGCCGGAATCATTCTTCAGGCAGCTCACCGAGCTCGGCGCGGTCGTGCGGCCGTTCAGCTTTCGTGACCATCACGCATTTACTCGAGCTGACGCGCTCAATCTCGCGGCGGAGGCGGGCAACTCGGACTTCGTCGTTTGCACTCTCAAGGACGCAGTGAAACTGGAGTCGCTATGGCCTGCCGACGCAGGGTCATTATGGTATGTTTCACAGCGTTTGCGAATCGAGGACGGGCAGGAACATATCGACCGTCTGCTCGACACTTTACTGTCTCCCGCAACCTGAAACGGGACCTCCCGACAAAGGACCAACACAACCGTCGTCATGGCCACAGACATTCGAATTCCTGCCCATAGACTCGTCCGACCCGACAAGGACCGATTCCTCGATGAAGAGAACCCATTCGAGGCGATGATGTCGCGGTTCGACAAGGCCGCCGAGCTTCTCGATCTGGAGCAAGGCCTGTACAAGGTGCTTCGTCAGGCAGAGAAGCAGGTGATCGTCTCGATCCCAGTCATGCTGGATAACGGCCAGGTCGAGGTGTACGAGGGATATCGCGTTCAATACAACACTTCGCGTGGCCCGGCGAAGGGTGGGATCAGGTTCGACCTGAACGTGACGCTCGAAGAAGTAAAGGCTCTCGCTGCCTGGATGACCTGGAAATGCGCCGTGGTCAACATTCCGTTTGGCGGCGCGAAGGGCGGCGTGAGGTGCGATCCGCAAGCCATGAGTGCATCCGAGCTCGAAAAATTGACGCGTCGCTACACGTCGGGAATCATCAACATGCTCGGCCCCGACACCGACGTTCCGGCGCCGGACGTCAACACCAACGAGCGGGTGATGGCCTGGGTGATGGACACCTACTCGATGCACGTCGGGCACACCGTGACAGCCGTAGTGACCGGAAAGCCCGTAGAGCTGGGCGGATCGCTTGGCCGGCGGGAAGCCACAGGCCGCGGCTGCATGATCGTGACCAAGGAAGCGCTGCAGCATCTCGGAATGCCGGTGAAGGGAACAACGGTCGCGGTCCACGGTTTCGGGAACGTCGGCTCGGTGGCGGCGCAACTCCTTGCCCGCGAAGGTTGCAAGATCGTGGCGATCGGCGACCGGTCCGTCTCCCTCTATAATGCCGGGGGCATCGACATCGACGACGCGATCGCGTACGCCAAGAAGACCCGGTCTCTGGAGGGCTACGGCAAGGCGGAGGTGCTCTCGGGAGCAGATTTGTTGACACTCGAAGTGGATGTGCTGCTTCCCGCCGCGCTCGAGAACGTCATCACCACGAAGAACGCGAAGGACATCAAGGCGCGGATCATCTGCGAGGGTGCGAATGGACCGACGACCGCGGCGGCGGATTCCATACTCGATGAGAACGGCATCTTCGTCATACCTGACATTCTTGCCAACGCCGGAGGAGTCACGGTCTCGTACTTCGAGTGGGTGCAGGACCGTGGGGGATACTTCTGGGCGGAGGATCTCGTCAACGAGCGGCTGGAGACCATCATGCGCCGCAGCTTCAGGGATGTGCTCGACCTCTCGCGCCAGCATCGCGTGAACATGCGCACCGCCGCCTACATGGTCTCGGTCAGCAGGGTGGCCAGCGTCCACAAACTACGCGGCATCTACGCGTAGATGCGACTTGTCGTCGCCGTCGTGGGCAAGGCGCGCAACGCCGCGCTAGGCGAAGCGATCCGGGACTATGAGACACGAGCGGCGCGGTACTGGCCGCTCGACGTGCATGAGGTCCGCGAAGAGCGCGCGACCGGGATTCCAGTGGACAAGGTGAAGGAGCGCGAAGGGTTACGGCTTTCGGAGAAGGTACCCGAGCGAGCGCAGACCGTCGTTTGTGAGATTGGAGGCAAGGCGCTCAACTCGGAACAGTTCGCGCAACTCCTTCAGACAGCGCGCGAGCAGGATCGCGATCTCGCTTTTCTGATCGGCGGAGCTTTCGGCCTTGCGCCCAGCGTCACGAATGGCTCGACCTTGAAGCTTTCGCTCGCGCCGTGGACCCTGCCTCACGAGATCGCGCGTCTCGTTTTGGTCGAGCAGATCTACCGGGCAGGGACCATCGTGCGTGGTGAGCCGTACCACAAGTGACGACAGTTCGCGAGAAGGCTGCGGAACGACGTGAGTCGGGCTCCGAGGAGGCCGACTGGTTCGAACAGTGGTTCGGCGAGGACTATCTTCACATCTACCAGCACCGCGATGAACAAGAGGCCGAACACGCCATCGAGCTGATCGCATCGAATCTGGCCGGCCGGGAGATCCATTCAGTCCTCGACCTCGGCTGCGGCGCCGGCCGTCACACGAAGGTGTTGTTCGAGCGGTGGTGGACCGTGGGTCTCGATCTCTCGATGGCGCTCCTCAAGGTCGCGAGAAAGGAATCCCCCGATGCGCCGTACGTGCGGGCCGACATGAGGGAACTGCCATTCGCCGATGAGAGCTTCGATCTGGTTGTGAATCTCTTTACGAGCTTCGGCTATTTCGAGGACGACGCCGAGCATGCCCGTGTTCTGGCGCGTGTGTGCGCAGTAACGCGGCGGGGCGGAACGTTCGTCATCGATTTTCTGAACGCGGGACAGGTGCGGCGCGAGCTTGTTCCCTACGACGAGCGCGTGGAAAACGGCATCACCATCGAACAGACCCGAACGATCAGTCGGGACGACAGGTTCGTTGAAAAGAGGATAAGGCTACGCGGGCGCGGCAAGGAGTACATGGAGCGAGTGCGCCTGCTGTCCGAGGCGGATCTCGAGCGGATGCTGGTCGCGGCTGGATTCGACGTGTCGAAGCGCTTTGGAGACTACAGCGGCACTGGCTGGTCCGAGGACTCGCCCCGCACGATACTTTTCGCCAGCCGCCGATGAATCCTCGAATCGTAGCCCAACTGCTCGCGGGCAACCCGCTCGCCGCCGCCGTGATTGCGGGGAATCCACCGGCGGGCTGGTACCAGTCTGTCCCAACCGATGAAATGTCCTGGCGGAAGCGTCTCGAGTCGGTTCGATCGGGCTTCGCCAATGACTGGCTGTCGCGGCTAGCGCCGGCATTCGAGGCGACGGGAAAGGCGAAGGAAAGACTCGAAGCCTCGAGCGCCGGGCGCGGTGTTGTCGTCACGACGGGCCAGCAGCCAGGTCTCTTCGGCGGGCCGATATACACTCTGTCCAAAGCGCTGAGCGCGCTCGCACTCGCGGACGCACTTCAGGAAGCCACGGGAGTTCCGGTCGCGCCGGTGTTCTGGGCGGCGACGGACGACACCGATTTCAAGGAGGCGAGCAGCACGGTCGTCTCGATTCCGGGAGGCGCGCAGCTGCTGCGCATCGATCACACTGAGCCACTCGGTCGCCCAATGGCATCGATGCCCCTCGGAGACGTGACCGCGCAGCTGGAAGCGCTGACGCGAGCGGCGGGATCCACGGTTGACCGCACACCAATCGAGCTGCTCGAGCGATTCTACAGAGCGGATCAGACGATTGGATCCGCGTACGTGTCCTTCCTCCGCGCGCTGTTTGCTCCGCTCGGCATAGCGGTGATCGATGCGTCTCACTCCGCCACGCGCGCCGCGGCAAAGCCGGTGCTGAGCGCGGCTCTCGAGAAGTCCGGTGACATCGCTGTGAAGGTAGCAGAGCGAAATCGAGAAATCGAAGGAGCGGGGTTTACTCCCCAGGTTCAGGATGTGCCCGGGCTCTCGCTCGTCTTCAATTCAGCGTCCGGCGGACGCAAACGCATTCCGATCAAGGCGGCACGCAAGCAGGCCGCGTCCGAGGAAATGGGTCCGAACGTGTTGCTGCGTCCGGTTGTGGAGCGCGCAATCCTGCCCACGGCGACGTACATAGGGGGGCCGGCGGAGATCGCTTACTTTGCGCAGGTCTCCCCGATAGCGGAGACCCTCGGCGTCCCAACGCCGACGATCGTGCCGCGATGGTCGTGCACGATCATCGAGCCGCACGTCGGGAGAATTCTCGAGAAGCTCCATCTGCTCCCCGAAGATTTCCGCGATCCACACGAGGTCGAGGCGCGCGTGGCGCGAGCGCACCTGCCCAAGCGCGTCATCGAAGTACTTAATGCGACGCGGGCGCTACTCGACAAACAGCTCGACGAGCTGAGCGACTCGGTCGCGGAAGAACGAGCACCGGTGAGTCCAGCGGTGACTGGAGGATTGCGAGCGAACATGGTGCGGCGTCTCGACCGGTTTGAGCGGAGACTCGTCGCGGCTGCCAAGAAACAGCACGCCGACATCATGCAAGAGATCGCCACGGCGCGCGGGTCCCTTTATCCGCTTGGAAAGCCGCAGGAGCGAGCCCTCAACTTTGTGCCCCTTCTCGGACGATATGGCGCCGCACTCCGGGACGAAATGCTCGCGGACGCGCGCGAGCACGCAAAGCGGCTCGTTGGCCTGCAAATGCGGTCGCGCCCGCTCGAGGCAGCCGCTCCGGCGCGAGGCCGATCGTGACCAGCGGGGAAGACCAGGAGGAAGAGGACCGATCGCTCCCGCCCTTCCTCCCGCCTGAAGCCGATGAAGTAGCCGCGGCCGCCACGCCGATCGAACGGCGGGCCACACCGCGCGCGCCCGCTCAAGCGTTCGATCGGTCGAGAGGCGCCGCCTTTCTCGTTGGTTCGGGAATTCTGCTGAGTCGGTTGGCTGGGCTCATCCGGCAGACCATGATGGCGCGCTACCTCGGCGCAGGTCTCGCCGCTGACGCGTTCAATGCGGCGTTCCGCATTCCGAACCTGCTGCAGAATCTATTCGGGGAAGGAGTGCTCTCCGCCTCGTTCATCCCCGAGTATGCCGGGCTGCTCGGCAGAGATGACGAGAAGGAAGCGACCCGCCTCGCCGGCGCAGTGGCCGGAATGCTGGCCGTGGTCTCGGCGGTGATCGTGCTGCTGGGCGTGCTCACCGCGCCGTGGCTCGTCGCCATCATCGCCAACGGCTTCACCGGTGAGAAGCGGGACCTGACGGTGCGCCTGACCAGAATTCTGTTTCCCGGCGCCGGATTCCTCGTGTTCTCAGCGTGGTGCCTGGGAATACTCAATAGTCACCGCCGCTTCTTCATGTCGTACACCGCGCCCGTGATCTGGAATCTGGCGATGGTGTCGACGCTCATCTTCTTCCACAAAGGGCACAGCGAGGTTCAGCTCGCGGTCTATCTCGCCTACGGATCCGTGATCGGGAGCGCGCTCCAGTTCCTGATTCAGCTCCCACAAGTGTTGTCTCTGGCACCCGGCGTGAGACCAAGACTGACTGCAGCCGCGGACAGCGTTCGGAGCGTATTCCGCAATTTCGTCCCAGCGTTCGTCGGGAGAGGAGTGGTCCAGCTCAGTGCCTATGTAGATGCGTGGCTTGCCAGCTACCTCGGCAATGGCGCCGTCTCGTCATTCACATATGCGCAGGCGATATATGTCCTTCCGATCAGCCTTTTCGGGATGGCGATATCAGCGGCCGAGCTGCCGACCATGTCGCGCGCTCGGGGAACCACAGCGGAGATCGGCGCGTACCTCCGTGGGCGGTTGAGCGATGGCCTCGACCGGATCGCGTACTTCATCGTTCCAAGCGCGGTGGCGTTCCTCGCTCTCGGCGACCTCATCGTCCTCCTGTTGTTTCAGAGCGGAAAATTCCAGCGTGGCAACACTATCTGGGTCTGGCAGATCCTGATCGGCTCGACCGTTGGACTCCTCGCATCGACGATGGGCCGCCTGTACTCGTCCACGTTCTACGCGATGCGGGATACGAGGACACCGCTGCGCTACGCGGTCGTGCGCGTGATCCTGACGACTGCACTGGGATATTTCTTCGCGCTCGTGCTGCCGGGCCTGCTCGGTCTCGACCGCAAGCTGGGCGCGGCAGGCCTCACTGCGTCAGCGGGACTCGCGGGGTGGGTGGAGTTCTACCTGCTGCGCCGGGAGATGGACAAGAGAATCGGCCGCACTCGCCTGGTCCCGGCGCGCATGGTCCGCCTGTGGGGAGCAGCGCTCACCGCCGCAGCAATTCCGTGGGGATACAAGCTGGCGGCCGACCGCGGCTCCTTGCTTCTTTCCGCGCACGATGCCGCCGTCAAGTCGAAATTCATCGCTCTGGTGCTTCTCTGCGTTTACGGACTGACGTACCTCGGCATCACCGCCGCGTTTGGAATTCCGGAGGCGAAAAACGTCTTCGATCGCGGCAGGCGATTGTTCAACCTCGCACTTCGTCCGAAGTGAACCGGTCTTTCCACGGGTGGTATAATTACACATGCTGTCCGTTCCCGATGCCGTTGCGACGAAACTTCCACACCTTCCCGACGGACCCGGGGTCTATCTCTGGAAGGGCAGGGATGGGACTACTCTCTACGTAGGCAAGGCAAAGCGCCTGCGTTCTCGTGTGCGCAGCTATTTCGCCAGCGAACAGCTCGAGAACCCCAAAACGCGGCACCTGATCGGCCTCATCGCGGACCTCGAGACGATTGTCGTCCCGAGCGAAGCGCACGCCCTCATCCTCGAAGCGAACCTGATCAAGGAGTACCGCCCGCGCTTCAACATCGCGCTGCGGGACGACAAGTCCTATCCATACATCAAGGTGACCGTGCAGGAGCCGTTCCCGAGGGTGTTCGTCACTCGGCGGCTCGAGGACGACGGAGCGAGCTACTTCGGGCCCTATACCGACGTGGGCTCGATGCGTCGCTCGCTCAACGTGGTGAAGCGAATCTTCACCGTGCGGAGCTGCAATTACGACATGCCGGCACAGATGCCGGAACGACCGTGTCTCGACTACTACATCAAGCGCTGCAAGGCGCCCTGCATCCTGGCCCAGTCGCAGCAGGAATACCGCGCGATGATCGACGAAGTCGTGCTGTTCCTGTCGGGCCGTCCGGACGAAGTCGTGCGTCGCGTGAAGGAGCGAATGGATCTCGCGTCCGAGCAGCTCGACTTCGAGCGCGCCGCCGAATTGCGCGACGCTCTCCACCACCTGGAGCAGATGGAAGAGCCAACCGTGGTGCTCGAGGTGGAAGGCGGCGACCGCGACGTGATCGGCTACGCCCGCGACGGTGACGATGCCTGTGTCACCGTGCTGCGCATCAGGGGAGGAAAGCTCCTGTCGCGGGAGCAGCGCTTCCTGACGAATATCGAGGGAGAAGACGATACCGACGTCATGCCCATCTTTCTCGCCGGCAGCTACGTCGGCATGCAGGAGAAAGCGCGGCAACTTCTGCTCCCGTTCGATTTTCCGGATCGCGAGCTGATCGAGCAGGCGCTGCCCGAGAGCAGAATCCTGATACCCCAGCGCGGACCGCGGCGTGATCTCATCGCGCTGGCCGAGCAGAACGCACGTCACCTGCTCGAGGAGCTCAAGCTCTCATCGATGGAGGCGGACGAGCGCGCGGGGGATCCCGTCTATGAGCTGGGAAGGGAGCTGGGACTCCAGCGGCTGCCGCGGTCGCTCGTGTGCTTCGACATTTCAACCACCCAGGGTACCGATACGGTGGGCTCCTGCATCTGGTTCGAGAATGGTCGTCCGAAGCGGGGCGAATACCGAAAGTTCAAGGTGAAGACCGTGGAGGGTACTGACGACTTTGCCTCGATCGGCGAGGTGGTTCGCCGGTACTTCGAGCGCCGCCTGAACGACGAGAAGCCGCTACCTGACCTGATCGTGATCGACGGAGGCAAGGGTCAGCTCTCCGCGGCCCACGCCGCGCTCGCGGAACTTGGTCTCGCCGAGCGCCCCTTGATCAGCCTCGCCAAGCGGGACGAGGAGGTGTTCATCTGGGGCCGGGAAGAGCCCCTCAAGCTCTCGAGACGCTCGCCCGGGCTGAGGCTGCTCCAGCAGGCCAGGGACGAAGCCCACCGCTTCGCCGTGACGTACAACCGCAAGCGCCGGACGATGCGAACCGTGACTTCCGAGCTCCTCAAGGTGCCTGGCATCGGGCCCGTAAAGCGGCGCCAGCTGCTCAAGGAATTTGGGAGCGTGCAGGGCGTCCGGGACGCGGGCGAGGAGGCGATCGCCAGGTTGCCCGGCTTCAATGCGGACCGCGCCCGGAAGCTCCTGGAGTCGCTCGCCGCCACGGCTCCAGTGTAACGGAAACGCCACGCCCGGCGCGCGAAATTGAGAGAGCTAAAGTTCGGCAATGCCTTGACTTCGCTCTCTTTAGCTCTAAATTACTTGAGCTATGGTAAAGGTCTCCCGAATTGAACGAAAGAGCATCGCCGAGGAGCTCGGAATCCAGCCGGGCACGGAGCTGCTGACGGTAAATGGGCGGCCACTTGCGGACTTCCTGGATTGGGAATTTCTCACCGCCGACGAAGAGCTCGTGATCGAGGCACGTCAGCCCGATGGCGAAGAGGTCCTCTACGAGCTCGAGCGCCTCGACGGCGAGCCCCTCGGAATCTCGCTCCAGCCGCCGTCGGTTCGACGCTGCGCCAACAAGTGCGAGTTCTGCTTCATCGAAGGCCTGCCGCCCGGATTGAGGAAGCCGTTGTACATCCGGGACGACGACTACCGGCTCTCCTTCGCCTACGGAAACTTCGCGACTCTTTCCAACGTGAAGGAGCGCGACATCGAGCGCATCCTCGAGTATCGTCTTTCTCCGCTCTACGTGTCCGTTCACGCCACGAACCACGAGGCGCGGAAGGTATTGCTGAACAACCAACGCGTCCCCGATATCAAAGCGCAGCTCTCTCGCCTTGCCGCCGGCGGAATCCAATTCCACGCGCAGATGGTGGTGGTTCCGGGGTTGAACGATGAGGCCGTGCTCGAAGAATCACTTACCGATCTTTGGAATATGAGCGAAGCAGTGTTGTCGGCGGCCGTGGTCCCCGTCGGGCTCACACAGTTCTCACATCTCTACACCGGAAAGAAGATGGATCGCGACAATGCGCGGGCAATTCTCGCTCAGGTGGAGCAATGGGGTGAGCGCGCGAAGCGGGAGCGCGGTGAGACCTGGGTATTCGGATCCGACGAGCTCTATATGCTCGCCGAGCGCGAGCTACCCGGACCCGACCACTACGGAGAATTCGCGCAGGTCGAGAATGGTGTAGGGTCCGTCACGTCGCTTCGCATGCGTGTCGCCGGCGGCCTGGATCGCGTCGCCCGTCGCGATGGCCAGCGCATCGGCGTCGTTACAGGGTTGGCGATGGCGCCACTGATGGAGCCGCTGCTCGACCGGCTGCGCGTGGCCAGTGGGGCCGATTTCAGGCTCATCGTCGCCGAGAATTCGCTCTTTGGCCCGACGATAACGACCGCCGGTCTCCTTGTCGGGAAGGACATCATGACGGCGCTGAGCGACCGTCACGATCTGGACATCGCGCTGATTCCGGCCGAGACGATCAACGAGGACGGAGTCTTCCTCGACGACTGCACGCTCGCGGCGGTACGCGAGTCGTTGCCGATGCCGATCTTCCCGTCCTATGACTTCATCGATGTGCTGGAGTCCGAGTCGAGCGGGGTGCTCGCATGAACCTTCCCGTGATCGCGCTCGTCGGCCGCCCAAACGTCGGCAAGTCGGCCCTGTTCAACCGCATCGTCGGAGAGAACAGCGCCATCGTCAGTGACGAGCCCGGGACGACGCGCGATCGCCACTTCGCACGCGCGGAATGGAACGGTCGCCAGTTCTGGCTGGTTGACACCGGCGGGCTTACCGACGACCCGCACATCCCGATGGACGTCGAGATCAAGCGCCAGGTGATGCAGGCAATCGAGGAGTCGGACCTTCTGATGCTCGTGGTCGACGCGAAGAGCGGGCTGCACCCGAGCGACTCACGCGTAGTCGATCTGCTGCGCGATGCGCGGAAGCCGTGGGTACTTGTAGCCAACAAGGTCGATGATCCGTCAAGCACGGACTTCTACGAGTTCTACGAGCTTGGGGCCGGCGACCCGGTGCCGGTGTCCGCCGTCAACGGCAAGAACTCTGGCGATATGCTCGACGTCCTGGTGGAGAAGATTCCGATCTCCGCGGCGGAGGTTCCCGACGCATTGCGCGTTGCCGTCGTGGGCCGTCCCAACGTCGGCAAGTCATCCATTATCAATCGGCTCCTCGGTGAGGAGCGGCTGGTCGTCGCCGAGACCGCAGGGACTACCCGCGACGCGATTGATACGCCGATGGTGTTTCACGGACGCGACGTAATCTTCGTGGACACCGCGGGACTCCGCCGACAGTCCAAGGTGGAGGATGGAATCGAGTTTTATTCCTCGCTCCGAACACGGCGCGCGATCGAGCGCTCGGACATCTGCGTCCTCGTACTCGATGCCGCCGAAGGCCTGCACAACCAGGATTTGAAAATCGCGCATCTGGCGTGGGAGAGCGGCCGCGGCTTGATCGTCGTCGTCAACAAGTGGGACCTGAAGGACAAAGAGAATAACACTGCCGCCAAGTTCGAGAAGGAATCACAGGAGAAGGCGCCGTTTCTCAAGTTCGTTCCATTCGTGTTCACGTCAGCGCTCAGTGGCCAGCGCGTGACGAAGATTCTCGATCTGCTGCTGGAAGTGGACGCCGAGCGTCACAAGCGCATCAGCACATCGCAGGTGAACACAACGCTCTCGGCGATCGTGGGCAGGCGGCAGCCGCCGCAGGCCGCGGGGCGCGAGATCAAGTTGAACTATGCAACGCAGGTCGAGACGGCGCCCCCTGTGATTGCGGTGTTCGGCAACAATCCCGACCTCGTGCAGGAGCATTACGTGCGGTACCTGCACAACGAATTTCGCGAAGCGTGGGGGTTTCGCGGGAATCCGCTTCGGATCATCATGCGCCGGAAGAGCGCGTAGATGGCGCCGCTTTTCGGCGTCATCCTTTCCTACCTCGCCGGCTCGATCCCGTCGGCGTACATCGCCGGCAGACTGCGCGGCGTCGACCTCCGCAAGCACGGTTCAGGAAATCTGGGAGCGACGAACGTCGCGCGCGTGCTGGGCGCGAAGACGGGCGGTGTCGTGTTCATCGCCGATGTCCTGAAGGGCTGCCTTCCGGTGTATTTCCTGCCGATGTACACCGAGACGCTGAGGCCCGAGATGTGGGCCCTCTTTTTCGGGGCCGCGGCGATCCTCGGCCACGTCAAGCCCATCTTCCTCCTCGGCAAGGGGGGCGGAAAAGGAATGGCGACTGCAACCGGCGTGTTCCTGGCGCTCGCGTTTGTCCCAATGCTCGTCGCCGAGGCGGTGTGGATCGGTACGTTTTACTTTACGCGGTACGTCAGCCTCGCTTCTCTTCTCGGGGCGGCCGTGTTTCCGTTCGCGCTCTTGGCCTGGTACCGCGATCCCCGGTCACCGATTTTCATCGCGAGCGTGATCATCGCGGTGTTCATGTTCTGGACGCACCGCGCCAATATCGGCCGCCTTCGGCGCGGTGAAGAGCATCGGTTCGTGAAAAAGGAAAGCGAAACCTGATGCGTTGCGCGGTGGTCGGAGCCGGCGCCTGGGGCACCGTACTGGCGGACCTTCTGGCGCGCAATGGGCACGAAGTGAGGCTATGGGCCTATGAGCCCGACGTAGTGGAAGCGATCAACAGGACGCGTGAGAACGTGCGATTTCTCCGGGGCCACTTGCTATCACCATCGGTCGAGGCAATCGGCGACATCGATCGCGCGGTGGACGGTGCGGAGCTGGTCATGCTCGCAACCCCGTCTCACGTGCTGCGCAGGATCGTGAGGTCCGCGGCGGGCTCCTTGCCGCGCGGAGCACCACTTGTGGTCGCCACAAAGGGAATAGAGAAGGGGACGCTCTGCCTGATGACGGAGGTCGCGGAGCAGGAGGTGCCAGGCGCAACGGTCGTCGCGTTATCCGGGCCGAGCTTCGCCGCCGAAGTCGTGAGCCGCCAGCCTACGGCGGTGGTCGCGGCCTCGAAGCGGGACGAGGCCGCCGGCATCGCGCAACGGGTATTGAGCTCGGCGTACTTTCGCGTGTACACGCATACGGATGTGATCGGAGTCGAGCTCGGTGGCGCGCTCAAGAACGTCATGGCCGTGGCGACCGGAATCGCCGAAGGCCTCGGCCTGGGCTTCAATGCGAGAGCCGCGCTCGTGACGAGGGGTCTCGCCGAGATGACGAGACTGGGCACCGCGCTTGGAGCGGAGCAGAGCACGTTCGCTGGTCTGGCAGGACTCGGTGATCTCGTGCTCACGTGCACCGGGTCACTCAGTCGCAACCGGGCGGTGGGTGTCGAGCTGGGGAAGGGGAGGAAGCTTGAAGAAATTCTCAGGGACAGAGAAACGGTCGCGGAAGGTGTAGTCACCGCGCAAAGCGCGCGCGAGCTGGCCGCGCGAGAGGGAGTGGAAATGCCAATTGTCGATACGGTGAATCGCGTACTTTTCGAGGGTCAACCGGCTCGCAGCGCCATCGCCGATCTCATGACGAGAGAGCTCCGGGCGGAGGTAGATCGATGAAAGCGAAAGAACCGGTGCAGGAATTCTTCTCCATCGGCGACGTTTGCACGTTGACCGACCTCAAGCCGCACGTGCTGCGCTACTGGGAGAGCCAGTTCAAGTTTCTTCATCCAGCCAAGAATCGGTCCGGAAACCGTGTCTACCAGCGGCGCGAGATCGAGCTGGTCATGCTGGTCAAACAACTTCTCTACACCGAGAAGTACACGATCGACGGAGCGCGTCAGAAGATCGACGAGTACAGGAAGAGTGGCGAGCTTCGGTCGGTGGCAAGCGCGGCACTGGATTCGCAGGCCGTCGCGTCCATGGAGAGCGAACTGCGGGCTCTCCTGGCTCTGCTCGATGGACAGCCCGAAGAGAAGGGGACCAAGAGTTGATCGAGCCGCTCGTCGTCATCCTGCCGGCGTACAACGCCGAGCCGACACTCGCGAAGGTCGTAAAGGCTGTGCGTCGAAACCTGCCCGGCGCCGTCATAATCGGCGTTGACGATGGCTCGACCGATGGCTCGCGGCAGCTGCTCAGGACCGTGACCGACGAGACGATCGAGTTCGACAAGAACCGCGGTAAGGGGGCGGCTTTGCGCGCGGCATTCGACGCGGCTCTCAAGAAGGGTGCGGCCGCGGTGCTCACGATTGATTCGGACGGCCAGCACGATGCCGCGTTCGCGCCCGCCATCGTCGGTGCTCTGGATCGCGCCGATATCGTGATCGGGACGCGTGATCTCTCGGGCAAAGGCGTGCCGAAGCATCGGCGGATCGCAAACATGATCTCGTCCGCCGCCACGCGCGCGGTCTCGGGCGGGAAAGTGCGCGACAGCCAGTCCGGCTACCGGGCGATCAAGGCTGAGGTCTTGCGCAAAGTCGACGCGGTAGGCGACCGCTATGAGTTCGAGACGGACTTCATCATTCGCGCCGCCCGTGCCGGATTCACAACGGTCAACGTGCCGATCTCGACGATTTACGGGTCGCCCAGCTATTTCCGCGAGTTTCGCGACGCGTGGCTAGTGATCAAGGTGTTGTGGCGCCATCGCGCCGGGATATGGAAGCGTTGAGGCTGCTTTGCACGAACGACGACGGCATACTCGCCCACGGCCTAGCGTGTCTGATTCAAGCGGCCGAGCCGCTGGGAGATATTACGGTTGTTGCTCCGGATCGCGAGCAAAGCGCAACGAGCCATTCTCTCACGCTCCACCATCCCGTACGCCCGATCGAGCGCGGCGAGCGGAGATTCCAGGTGGACGGCACGCCGACCGACTGCGTAATGCTGGCGGTCGAAGCGCTAATGCCGGAGCGGCCCGATTTCGTTCTCAGCGGCATCAATCACGGCCAGAACATGGGTGAGGACGTTCTCTACTCGGGAACGGTGGCCGCGGCAATGGAGGGCCTGTCGCTCGGCATCCCGTCAGTCGCCATCTCATTCGCCGGCGGCGATCTCCGGGCGGATGTGGGTATGTTGAGTGATCAGGTCGAGCCGTTGCGGAACTTGCTCAAGCACGTCTTCTCGTTGCGACCGTTTCCCGAGCACACGCTGCTCAACATCAACATGCCTCCTTTGCGTGGTGACGACATATTGGGAGTCCGTCTCACCAGACTGGGGAGGAGAGTGTACTCGGATTCGCTCAAGCCGATGCAGGATCCATGGGGTCGCCAGATCTACTGGATCGGCGGTGGATCCATCGCATGGTCGGGAGAAGAGACATCAGATTTTCGCGCGATACAGGAAGGCTACATATCCGTCACGCCCTTACACCTCGACTTGACTCATCACGCGATGCTCGCTTCGGCGGAGACGTGGTGGCAGCGGCACTAGAGCACGAGCAACGCGGTCCGCGGCGCCGACTCGTCGAGCTGCTCCATGAGCAGGGCATCAAGGACCTCGCCGTCCTCAACGCGATAGATAAGGTGCCTCGACATCTCTTCGTTCCCACGGGCGTTCGACATCGAGCCTACGAAGATTCGGCTCTTCCTATCGGAAGCGGACAGACGATTTCCCAGCCATCGATTCATGCTCGCTATCTCGAGCTGCTGAAGCTCAAAGGAAATGAGAAGGTGCTCGAGATCGGAACAGGATCGGGCTACCAGACGGCATTGCTCTCGATCCTGGCGTCGCAAGTATTTTCCATAGAACGAATTCCGGCGCTCCTCGACACGGCGCGTGAGACGATTCGGCAGATCGGAGCGCGCAATATTTCCTTCCTCCTTGGGGACGGAACTCTCGGCTGGCGGCAGTACGCGCCGTACGACGCGATACTCGTCGGCGCCGGCGCTCCCGAAGTTCCGTCGACGTACCAGGAGCAGGTGACAGACGGTGGACGTATTCTAATTCCGCTCGGCGATCGGGAAGAACAGACGCTGTACATGTTCACCCGCCGCGGGGACAAGCTCGAGCAGACGGAAATTGCTCCGGTGCGCTTTGTGCCGCTGGTCGGCAAATACAGCTGGGAGAGTTTGTAGTGGCACGGTCGCCTCATCGTCCATTCGTTCCGCATCGCACACCAAAAGCAGCGCGGCCGGCAGTGAGCTCCGCTGAGTTCCGTTTGTCCCGACCGTTCGTTCCGGCCGCGGAACACCAGAGCGTCGAGACCCTTCAGGCCGAGACCACGACCGCGGGGCGAGTGGAGTCAGCCGCAGGGCTCCAGTCGATCGGAGACTTTCTAGACGTTTCAGCGCGGAACGCACCGCCAGCTACTCTGGACTCGACCGGCGACGATTTCTCTTCCGAGCTCGATGAGGATTCCGCCCAACTTCCGCCGTTGGAGCATTTTCTCGATCCTCTGCCTCGAGTGGGCGACTTCACGCCGGAAGGGCCGCACGGCTTCGACCCGACACGCGCGGCTGGCCACGAGGACGCGGCCGCCGCCGCGTCGCAGCCAGACTCCCTGGCGGCCGATTGGGCCATTGCCGACTGGCAAAAGTACGATTGGCGATCTGTGGCGGCGTTGGGCGAAAGCGGTGAGTCTGCCGCGTCGAACGACTGGGCCACGACCGACTGGGATGCCACCGGGCCGCGTGCAGCACCGGCGGGGAAGGACGAACGGCCGACCGCCGCGCAGGCGATTGCGAGCGCGCTCGATCAAATCGCCCAAAGGATCCGAGACGGCGACCTGGCGGTTCCCATGCCCGGAGCGTCGACCGACCCGGCGACCATCGCGGCCACGCTGGCGGCACTGTTGGGAATCCGGACGTAGATCCAGGATGGAAAGCATACATCTCGAGGTCCGGGGACGTGTGCAGGGGGTTGGATTTCGCTGGTACGTGATGAAAAAGGCGAGAGAGCTTGGATTAGCCGGTTGGGTTAGAAACGGGCCGGACGGGATCGTTGAAATCGCCGCCGCTGGTAAACCAGAAGTGCTGGCTCAGCTCGAGGCGGCCCTGAGCGCAGGACCCCCGGGGGCGCGAGTCGAAGAGGTGCGCAGGCTGGTCACGGTCGCCGACGAATCGCTGGAGGATCCGTTCGGAATCGTTCGCTAGGACACACCTTCGCTAGGACACACTCCTCGAGAATCGGACGCCGCCGCTCTCGGCGACACACTTCTAGAAGCTCCCTTCGAAGTGTAGATTCACCCGTGAAATCGCCGTCTGCCTTGGCCTCGGCGATAGCCCGGATCATGATACTTGCCCCCGTAGCTCAGGTGGATAGAGCAGCGGTTTCCTAAACCGTTGGCCGGGTGTTCGAGTCACCCCGGGGGCGCTCTTCACAGGCAACGGCCATCCACTTTCAGGTCAACATAAAGCGAATGACGACACCGAATATCCCGGCACGCAAGCGATCCGGCGCGGACGAAGAAACGATGACCGAGTGGCTCATGCTCCACCAGCGCGACGTGGCATGGGCGGTCGTCGCGCTCGCGATCATCGTTGGAGGTTTCTGGTACTACGAACGCTCGCAGGCCATCAAGGCTCAGCGGGCTGAGACCGCCTACTTTCAAGCTCGACAGTCAGCGGGGGCGGGGAACCTGCCACTGGCGGTTTCTGACCTTCAGAAGGTCGTAAGCCGGTACCCAGGAACGAGCGCAGGGACCCAGGCGGCCCTCACGCTGGCGCAGACGTTCTACGAGGAGAAGAAGTTCAAGGAAGGTGTGGACGTCTTGAAAGCGACGGAGGCAAAGGCTCCGGATGATTTCAAGCCCTCAATCCACATCCTCGAGGCAGCTGGCTATGAGGAGCTCAAGAACCCGGTCGCGGCAGCTGAACAGTACAAGCTGGCGGCACAGGCGACCCGGTTTCCCGGCGACAAGGCCGAGTACCAGGCGTCGGCCGCTCGCGATTATATGGCTGCCGGAAAGACGGATGAAGCCAGAGCGATCTGGACCGAGCTGGTCAAGGACGAGACCGCACCGACGGCCGCGGAAGCGCGCGTGCGACTCGGCGAGCTCCAGGCGAAGCCAATGAAGATCTAGGTCCCGATTGCGGTCATTGTGGACATATGCGTATAAGATAGATTATGTAAACTACATACGCGCTTTAGATGTGGAGAAGTTGATATTGTCCACTCCTACACCGCCGAACGATTGGCCGGCCTGGGGGTTAGACCCTCGACATGAGAAATCGCTTCAGTTGGGCTCTAGCGAACAGCAGCTCGACCCTGCCGCGACAGT